>JAIRXV010000154.1 GCA_031268115.1 Bifidobacteriaceae bacterium | reverse complement strand
CTGTTGAGACAGCCCACGCTTCTGCAGCGCAAGAAACGGATCGCCGGGAATCTGCGCCGCGAACCGCGTGCATCGCTGGCACAGGATGCACCGTTCGCGGTCTAAAAGGATCTGAGCTGTCAGCGCCACGGGCTTGGGGTAGGTCCGCTTCGGGCCGCTGTAGCGAGACTCATCTCGACCGGTGGACATGGCCTGATTCTGCAGGGGGCATTCCCCGCCCTTATCGCAGATGGGGCAGTCCAGCGGGTGGTTGATCAGGATCAACTCCATCACGGAGCGTTCGGCCTTCGCGGCGGCTTCGGAGGTCGCGGCCGTGTGGACCACCATCCCGGGGCTAACCGGCATGGTGCAGGCGGCCTGCGGCTTGGGAAAAGCCCGCAAAGATCCATCCGGACCAGGCGAGGACACGTCCACTAGGCACTGGCGGCACGCCCCAACCGGAGCCAGCAGCGGGTGATCGCAGAACCGCGGTATGGCGATTCCGGCCTGTTCGGCGGCACGGATGACCAGCGTTCCAGGCTCAACGGCCACTTCAACCCCATCGATGGTCACGGGGACAAGGGTGTCGGTCCGGCTCATGCCGCCACCTCCTCAAACAGGGTGGATGCGGCCGGATCGAAGGGACAGCCCCCCAAGCGAATGTGGTCCTCGTATTCGCTGCGGAAGTACTTCAGCGATGAGGTCAGGGCCGATGGCGCACCATCGCCCAACGGACAGAACGCTTTACCCACAATCGAGTTCGGGATATCGGTCAAGATTTCCAAATCCCGTGGCTGCCCGCGGCCCCCCTGAACGGCCAACAAGGTCGTGCGGAGCCAGCTTGTGCCTTCGCGGCAAGGCGTGCATTTGCCGCACGATTCGTGGGCATAGAACTCCATCCACCGAGCGGTCGCCTGGACCACACACGTGGTCTCGTCGAAAATCTGAAGCGCTCGGGTACCCAACATCGAGCCGGCCGCCACCACGGACTCGTAGTCCAGCGGCACATCCAGGTGTTCGGCGGTAAATAGTGGAGTCGAGGATCCACCCGGGGTCCAGAATTTCAGTTCGTGGCCAGCCCGAATCCCCCCGGCCATGTCCAAGAGTTCACGCAGGGTTATTCCAAAAGGCGCCTCGTATTGCCCGGGCCGGGTGACGTGTCCGGACAGGGAAAAAATACCATGCCCTTTGGAGCGTTCGGTGCCCATAGACGTGAACCATTCCACCCCATGGGCCAAGATTCCGGGCACCGACGCAATTGTCTCGACGTTGTTGACCACCGTGGGCCTGGCATACAACCCCGCTACGGCCGGGAAAGGCGGCTTGAGTCGGGGCTGACCTCGCTTGCCCTCCAGTGAATCGAGGAGCGCGGTTTCCTCACCGCAAATGTACGCGCCAGCACCCGCATGGACTGTGACCGCGAGGTTGAATCCCGAACCCAATATATCCTTACCCAAGAGCCCAGCAGAAGTGGCCTCCTCGACCGCGCGCATCAACCGCCGGTAAACGTGAACCACTTCTCCGCGTAGGTAGATGAACGCATGATCGCAGCCGATGGCATAGGACGTAATCGCGATACCCTCCAACAAGAGATGCGGATCGGCCATCATCAGAGGAATATCTTTACAGGTGCCCGGTTCTGATTCATCGGCATTGACCACGAGATAGCGGGGGCCGCCATCGGGCGGGGGTAGGAAGGACCACTTCATGCCAGCCGGGAAGCCAGCGCCCCCGCGCCCTCTAAGCCCGGACGCCTTCACCTCATCTACGATGGCGGCAGGCTCGCGCTCAAGCGCTCTCGCCAAGGCGCCGTACCCGCCATCGCGGCGGTACGTCTCCAACCGCCAGGAATCTGGCTCGCCCCACCGCGCGGTAAGGACGGGTGTCAGCGTGGTCATTGCTTCCCCCTTCGGTCGGCCTGGCCAGGTTTGCGTGTGTTCTCAGGGAGACCACCGGGTTGACCCGCCTCGGCTGGAGGTGCCGTCCAGCCCTTCTCTCGGGCCAACTCCAAGCCCGCCAAAGAGGGGGCGCCAGCGGAGGGACCGTCATCGGCCAACCCGTCCGGGAAACCCGCCAGCGTACGCGCCACCTGCGTAAACGTGCGGAGCTGGGACGGACCGCGGGTGGGGGCCACCGCTTCGCCAGCACGCAACGCATCTACGATTGCCGTAGCGCTGGAAGGAGTCTGGCGGTCGAAAAACTCCCAGTTGATCATGAGCACGGGCGCGAAATCGCACGCCGCGTTGCATTCGACCTTCTCCAAAGTGAACAAGCCATCCGCGGTGGTGCCTTCATTCGCCAGGCCGAGATATTCGGAAAGCCGTTCGAAGATGGCGTCGCCGCCCATGATCGCGCACAGCGCCGTGGTGCAAACTCCAAGCGAATACGTCCCGCCGGGGGTACGGCGAAACTGGGTGTAGAACGTGGCCACCGCGGAGACTTCGGCAGCGGACAACCCGAGCGACGCCGCGCAAAGAGCGATCCCGTCCGGTGAGACATATCCGTCCACCGATTGCACCAAGTGCAGCATGGGAAGCAGCGCCGAACGCGGCTGCGGATACCGCGCCCGCAACTCTCCAAACTCGGCCTCAAGCGTGGCCAACGTCGTGGAATCGTAGCTCATCGATCCACCCCTCCCAGCACCGGATCGATGGACGCCAGCCCGATAATCACATCGGACACCGTGCCGCCATCGCACAGCGCGGCCGTGGCCTGCAAATTGTTGAATGACGCTTCGCGGACATGCAGCCTGTAGGGGTGCGTGCCGCCATCGGACACCGCGTGCACGCCTTGGGTGCCCTTGGGGTGTTCCGTCTGAACGAAAACCTGGCCCGCGGGCACTCGGAAACCCTCAGTGACCAGTTTGAAGTGGTGGATCAACGACTCCATGGAACCCGAAAGGACCTCTCGAACGTGCTCCGGGCTCTGCCCCTGGCCGTCCGGGCCGATCGAAAGCTGAGACGGCCAAGCCACATGCCCATCCGCCACCATGACCGGACCGGGGGTGCCTTCCAAACGCTCTATGCACTGCGCGACAATCCGCATCGACTCACGGATCTCGCGCATACGGACCATAAAGCGACCCCACGCATCTGAGGTGGTCTCAGTGATCACATCGAACTCAAACGTTTCATAGCCGCAGTACGGGATTGCTCGGCGCACATCGAAGGGAAGTCCCGTCGCCCGCAACATGGGACCGGTTATCCCCAACGCTATGCACCCCGTCAGGTCCAGATAGGCGTTGCCCACCAAACGGCCACGGTAAATCGGATTCTTCATCAGGAGATCTTCCAGATCTCCAACACCCCGCAGGATCCTCGGGTAGGCACCGCGCAGGAAGGCAAGCGCATCCGGTGGCAAATCCTGGGACACACCGCCAATCCGCATATACGCGTTGTTCATTCGCTGGCCCGTGACCATCTCAAAGAACCGCAGAATCTCCTCGCGCTCCCGGAACCCAACAGTCATCAACGTGGTACCGCCCAACTCGTTGCCACCGGTACCCACCGCAATCAGGTGCGATGCCACCCGGGTCAGCTCCGCTATGAGCACTCGAATCGTTACGGCCCGTTCCGGGATTTCATCGGTCAGCCCGAGGAGTTTCTCCACCGCCAGGACGTAAGTCAACTCGTTGCACATTGAGGCGACATAGTCCATTCGCGTGGTAAGCGCCGTACCTTGTGTCCAGGTCCGGAACTCCATCGTCTTCTCGATGCCAGAATGCAGGTAGCCGATACCCACACGGGTCTCGGTCACAGTCTCCCCGTCCAGTTCGAGGATCAAACGCAACACGCCATGGGTCGAAGGATGCTGCGGGCCCATGTTGATGGCAACGCGCTCCTCCTTCAGCCGCACGATCTCGTCGGCCACATCCGACCAGTCACCGCCCGCGGCGGCCACGAACGCGGCGTCGTCGAAGTCGGTGTCCGGGGCTGGGGCGATTGGTTGGGCGGTCATGAGTAGTACCGCCTCCTCTCATCGACCGGCGGCACGGAAGCGCCGTGGAATTGCACGTTCACGCCACCAAGCGGGTAGTCCTTCCGTTGAGGATGCCCCACCCAGTCATTCGGCATGAGAATACGGGCTAAAGCAGGATGCCCATCGAAGACGATGCCGAACATGTCGTACGTCTCACGCTCATGCCAATCGTGGGTCGGATAGATCGCGACGCTCGAAGGCAGGTGGGGATCGCCATCGGGCGCGGTGGTCTCCACGCGCAACACCCTGGCGCCATTGGTGATGGACATCAAGTGGTAGACGGCGTGCAACTCCCGTCCGGTATCGCCGGGATAGTGGACGCCGTTCACACCCAAAGACAGCTCGAAGCGCAAAGCCTGGACATCGCGCAGGGCCCCAAGCGTGGCCAGCAAGTTGTCGCGGTGAACGTAAACCGTCAACTCGCCCCGGTCCACAACCACCTTCTCGATCGATTGGCCTTGCCCGGGCAACGCGTCGACAAGCGCGTCTACGGCCTCATCGAACCAATCCCCGTAGGGCCTGGGGCTTGGCCCGGGCATCTCCACCGGGTCCACCAGACCGCCAAATCCGCTTGTATCGCCCGAATCGGTGGCCCCAAACAGACCGCGGCGGACCTCCATTAGATCAGCCGGAGGGTTGAGGGGCGGTTCGAACGCAACGGCCCCGCCATCGGGAGCAGCCGCGCCATCGGGAGCAACCCCGCCATCGGGAGCAACCCCGCCATCGGGAGCAACCCCACCATCGGGAACCGGTGGAGTCGGAACGCTGTCGGTCATACCGGGGCTCCGTTCAGCTGAACTGGGCGGGCCGTCTCACCGGGCGCCAACGCGTTCAAAGCAGCTTGCTCAACCGCCCGGGCCACCTTGGCCCGATCCGGGCCCAACGGTTCCGCCTTGATCTGCTGATGCAGCTCCAAGATGGCGTGTATCAGCATCTCCGGTCGCGGTGGGCAGCCTGGCAGGTAGATGTCCACCGGCACCACGTGGTCGCAACCCTGGACAATCGCGTAGTTGTTGAACACCCCACCGGTGCAGGCACACGCACCCATCGAAAGGACCCATTTCGGATCGGCCATTTGGTCGTACACCCGGCGCACCACCGGGGCCATCTTGTGCGAGAGCCGCCCAGACACGATCATCAGATCGGCCTGCCTGGGAGAAGCGCGAAACACTTCCATCCCAAACCGAGACAAATCGAACCGGGCCGTGCCCGCCGCCATCATCTCGATGGCGCAGCACGCCAAACCCATCGTCACGGGCCAAGTCGAGCCGGCCCGCAAGGCGCCCACCAATTTGGCGACGCTCCCCAGCATGAAGGAGGGTGCTTTACCCTCGATACCGTCCGCCATCGTCCGCTCCCCTCAATCCCAGTCCAAGACGCCGCGACGCCACTCGTAGATATACGGGACGGTGATCAGCGCGAGGAAACCCATCATCGCCACCGTGCCGAACAGACCCAAGGACGTGAAGTTGGCCGCCCACGGGTACAAGAAGATGACTTCGATGTCGAAGACGATGAAGCTCATCGCCACCAGATAGAACCGAACCGGGAAGCGGCCGCCGCCGCGAGGATGCGGACTGGGCTCGATGCCGCACTCATACTCGTCGAGCTTGGCCCGGTTGAAACGGTGCGGGCCGATGATCCAACTCGCGCCAAGGCCACCCAGTGCCAAGACGGCGGCCACGGCCATCATGCCGAGAATAGGCACATACGTATTGCCCATTGCTACCTCCTTCTCTGCCGATGCGGCGTGGTCCACACCAGCTCTACCGTGTCAACAGCTCCGACCCTCATCCCTTAGCCCCTCTCACGCCGCCGGCGCCATGCGAACAAGGCCTTGGATGAGGCGGTCCATCCAGTCGCCGCCGCGGGGCTCATAGAGTCCACTGAGCAGCTTCATGGTGAACCGCATGAGAACCGGACGCCCTAGACCATACCGGGTGCAGACCCCCATCACCGTGGGATGGCCGATTAACTCCACAAATACCCGCCCCAACGTGAAGTATCCGCCGAAGTCCGCGCCAAGCGCCCGGCGGTAGTCGCGCAACGCCTGTTCCCGTCCAGGCGCCGTGCGAGCGGCAAGGGCTGAGGCGACAACCTCCGCGGCGATCCTGCCCGACGCCATCGCCTGGCCGATGCCCTCGCCGTTGAACGGCGAAACCAGTCCCGCGGCATCGCCCAGCAACACCAAACCGTCGGCGTAGAGCGGGCGGCGGTTGAAACCCATCGGCAACGCCGCCGATGCCGGCCCCGCCAGTTGGTCCGCCGGGTCCAGCGGCGTGCCGGGAACGTGAGGCAGCCAAGCCCCGAGGATGCGACGCGAGTTGACGGCGCGGGCCGACCCGCCCGATCCGACTGCCCCTGCACCGACGTTGATCCGGCCGTCTGCCAGCGGGAACACCCAACCGTAGCCAGGCAGCAACTCGGACTGGCCGGGCCGGCCGGTCCAAAGCTCCAGATGGGACTCCATGTAGCTACCCGCTGGGTCCGGTTCGCGGCGCGACCGAAAATACGTCCGCGCGGCCACCCCCAGGGGGCGATCCTTGCGCTGCCTCCGCCCGAGCGCCAACCCCAAGCGGGCCGCCGCGCCATCCGCCGCCAGGACGATGCCGGCCCTCACCTGCTGCGTGGCCCCCGCAGCGGGAGCAACGGGATCGTCTAGCTGCCTTTGTTGCTGAAACGTGTGCGGACGAGCCGAGTTTTCGGATCTCGGGGTCCCCGCGGGAGATTTCCCCGTAGCGCAGTGAAGGGAAAAGATCCCGTGGGGTGCCGCTAGGGGGACGCGCACGGTCAAACCTGTGACCCGCCCGGAACGATCGGTCACCGGGCCGGTGACTTGGGCCCCCTCGACAACGCGAGCCCCGGCGGCGCGGGCGTGCGCGAGAAGGGCGGCGTCCAACTCGGCGCGAGGTTTGGTGAGGCCGTAGGACGGGTAAGCGCCGCCATCGGGCCAGAGCAATTCGAGCCGGTGCCCACCGCCAAACACCCGAAGCCCGCACGTACGCAACCAAGAGCTGTCGCGAACCACCCCCAAACGGTCGAGTTCGCGCACGGCCCGCGGGGTCAGACCGTCGCCGCAGGCCTTGTCCCGGGGAAAGGTCGATTTTTCCAGGAGCAGCACATCGATCCCGGCCGCGGCAAGGTAAGCCGCGGCGGTGGCCCCAGCTGGCCCACCGCCCACCACGACAACCTCCGCGTCACCGAGGTCCATCCGCGCGCACTCCGCCTTCCCACATCGCAATGCCCCGGCCGTCAGGGCACGTCAGAGTGTACTGACCGATTCTGGACTCGCGCTGAAGCAGCGCACCCGATGAGACAACGATCGCTCGGCGTGGGGCGAGGACCGGGCCTTGGGGGTGGCCGGGGCCCCGCGAAGAATCTCAGCGATCCGGAGAACCCCGTAGCGTGCCTCTGGGGCGGGTGGCGTTCGCACCACCCCGCCCTAATCCCCGCGCCAGGCCCGGTGTATTGCGACGATCCCGCCGCTCAGGTTGCGGAAACCGACTCGTCTCCATCCGGCACGGCCAATTAGACCGGCCAGCGCGCGCTGGTCCGGCCAGGCTCGAATCGACTCGGCCAAGTAGACATAGGCCTCGGGGTGGGAAGAGACCACGCGAGCGATCATGGGCAGGGCACGCATCAAATATCCCCTGTAGATGGCTCGCCATGGCCCCCAAACGGGCTGGGAGAACTCGCACACCACGAGCCGTCCGCCCAGCCGGGTGACTCGCCGCATTTCACGCAATACCGCTGACACGTCCGCGACATTGCGCAGCCCGAACGAAATGGTGGCCGCGTCGAACGCGCCATCTGCGAAAGGCAGCCTAAGCCCGTCAGCGACTATCGCGTCCGCCGCTAGCCCCCGCCTGCACCCTTCGGCCAGCATCCCACCGGATATATCGACGGCAACCGCCTCGGCGCCAGAATCGGCCAACGCCGAAGTGGATGCGCCCGTTCCCGCGGCCAGATCGAGGATCCGGTCCCCTGGAACTATGTCGAGAGCGGCAACGGCGGTGCGGCGCCATCGTCGGTCCTGGCCGAGCGATAGCAGGTGATTGGCGACATCGTAGCGGCGGGCGACTCGATCGAACATCGCTGCCACTTCCCCGGGTCGCTTGCTTAGGTCAGCTGTCACACGGCCATGTTGCCACGGCCCGGACAACCCGGCCCTGAGCACGCTAGCTCCGATGCCGCCCGCGGCGCCTCGCAGCGACGGGTCGCACGGGCCCAAGAGGGCCCAACCCGGCCCTGACGCCCTAGCTGGCTACCCTTGTCCGAGATGTTCACAACGAGCCATACCGACGTGCCCGCCCTCAAGGTGCGATCAGTCCTCACAGATCCGTGCGGGCAGCTGCTGCGCCGCGCACCTACTGCCGCGCCCCTGGTGTGGCTGCGGCGAGGCGAGGGCCTCGTTGGATGGGGGACGGCCGCCCGCCTCGAACTTCACGGTCCAGGTCGCGCTGCCAGAGCCATCGCGTGGTGGCAAGACTTGGTAGCAGGCGCCAACATCGCAGACGAAGTGGCGGACGCCGCCTCCGGGCTGGTGTGCCTGGGGGCTTTCGCGTTCGATGACGCCTCACCGGAGCCTTCCGTGCTGGAGGTGCCAGCCGTCATCGTCGGCAAAAGAGGGGGACGCAGCTGGATCACCGAGATAGGCACCCCAGCCAGCGGCAGGTGGGAGCCGTGGCGGCAAAGCGGTGCGGTGAGGGGTGAGATTGGAGTCCGGCCGGCATCGGCCTGGCCGGGGATTGTGCAACGGGCCGTCGATGCGATCGCCGCTGGGTTCGCGGACAAAGTGGTGCTGGCCCGCGACGAATGGGCGGTCGCAGAGCACGGCTTCGACATACGCAACGTGGCCGCGCGCCTAGCCAGCACGTACTCGACGTGTTGGACGTACGCGGTGGACAGGCTTGTCGGAGCGACACCGGAACTCTTGCTGCGTTCGGCCCACGGCCTCGTGACCTCGCGGGTTCTGGCGGGCACCATACGCCGCACCGACGATGACGCCGCGAACCTTGCTAGGGCCGCATCCCTTGCCAGATCGAGCAAGGATCTTGAAGAGCACGAGTTTGCGGTCGCGTCGGTGGCGCAGTCGTTGGCCCCGTATACCGAGGAACTCTCCATACCTGAGGTCCCATATGTGCTCCATCTGCCAAACGTGATGCACCTGGCCAGCGACGTAACCGGCGTACTTCGCGGCCCTGAAGTCTCCGAGACACTGGCCGCCGATAGGGGAGTTCGGGGCGAGCCGGCGCTAGCGCGACCGAGCAGCCTTGAGGTGGCGGCCGCCCTCCATCCGACGGCGGCCGTTTGCGGCACGCCCACGGCCGCTGCGCTACGCCTTTTGACCGCGTTGGAGGGAGCGGACCGGGGACGCTATGCGGGGCCGGTCGGCTGGATGGGAGCGTCCGGCGATGGCGAGTGGGGAATCGCGCTGCGCGGAGCCCAGCTTTCAAGCGATCGCAGGCGGGCGCGGCTGTTCGCGGGCGGCGGCATCGTGCGCGCCTCGGTACCGGAGGAGGAACTGGCCGAAACCGAGGCGAAGTTCGCCCCGATGCGGGCCGCTCTCGAAGTGAGTGCGCCCGCGTAGGTTACGCGAATCGTTCTTGGGTGCGCCGTTCTGTCTTGGGGGCGCCGTGCCGTCTTGGGCGCCGTTCTCCTTTGGGTTCCCTTAGAACAGATCGCGCGCTGGGTTCGCCGGGTCGAGCGGAGGGGTGGGGACCATCGCCCTGACAATTCGAGGTCCCCACCCCGGGCCCGGACCAGGGCCCCCTCCCTAGTCCGGACGGCTTTGAGGCAGGCCCGGGGAGTACCCCGCCCATGCCGAAGTGGCGTCGCTTACCAAGACCCGATCGGCCTTGATGAGTAACGGAAATTGCGGTAATTGGGTAAAAATACTCTCGGGTTGAGCACGAAGCGAAACGGGACCGAAGGCGCCTGTCCGGTCCGCTACCGGGCGGCCCGGTACTCGCTTACTCGCCCTGCGAATCGGCCCTCGGTGGGGGCTCGCCGGTCAGTGGGCGCATCGACAAGTACGAGCGCCGCAGCGCCTCGCGCGCCCGAGCCGCCAGGGCCGACGCCGCGTGAGGGGTCAACCCCATGATCGCCGCCACTTGAGTCGGAGTGTGCCCCTCGACAGCGGTGTACCAGAGGATCTCCCGCCATCGGGGCTTGAGCGCGCACAGCGCGCTCCGCATGGCCGCGAGCTCGGGCACAGCGACCGTCGGATCGCCGGCCCCGCCGGCCCCGGCGCGCGGTGACAGTCGAACGAGAACCTCATCTGGGCACTCCGGCAACGCGTTTGCCCGCATCGCCAGATTCCGCACGGACGCCAGCAGGTAGGCACGGAAGTCAACGTTCGGGCCGCGCCCCACTGCCAGCAGCGCAAACGTCCGAGTGAACGCCTCAGCCACGACGTCATCGACGTCCACGGCTCGGTCAACGCGATAGGCCGCAACCCGGCGCGCCGAATCGACATGCCGCTGGTAGAGGATCGCGTAGGCGTCGCGGTTCCCACGCCGCACGGCGGCAAGGAGGTCGCCGTCGGCGTGACTCTCAGCAGCGGCCAACGCAGCCGCACTGGGAAC
>JAIRXV010000097.1 GCA_031268115.1 Bifidobacteriaceae bacterium | reverse complement strand
TGGGGTGCCCTGGCCGACCGGGCCGTCTGGGGTGCCCTGGCCGACCGGGCCGTCTGGGGTGCCCTGGCCGACCGGGCTGTCCCGGGTGCCCTGGCCGACCGGGCTGTCTGGGCCGGTCGCGGTGCCCTGGCCGACCGGGCTGTCCCGGGTGCCCTGGCCAACCGGGCTGTATGGGCCGGTCGCGGTGCCCTGGCCAACCGGGCCATCCCCGGTGCCCTGGCCAACCGAACCAACCGGGCCATCCTGCCCACCCGTGCTGGCCCGCTTACCCGCGTTCCGCGGGTCAACGGCACTTGTCGCGGTTAGCGTCAGATTCGGGTGCTGCTCAAGGCGAACCACTTCCGACGCGGCCGCGGAGGCAACGTCATCGTCCGCATCCTGCGGATCGCCACCCGGGGGTTCGCCGCGGGCGTTCGCAGTGTGCCGCAACTGCCCCGCGTCGAGATCGTGTTGCGTCAAACGATAGGTGCCCCGGGCGTGAGCGGACTGCCCAGGTGCAAGAGATCCGGGGGTACTTGGAAACGCAAGCACCGGCGCATCCGGCAAGAGCCGATCGGACACGGCCACCCCAGTGATCGGTGCGTTGCCGACGTTGGCAACGCGATAGACCATGCCGACACGATCTCCAGCGTCGAGTTTGGCCGCCAACGTTGCCTTTTCGACACCTATGGCGAGCGCTAGACGGGTCACGCGCACAAGGGGGATGTCTAGATGGGCCACGGCTGCAACCTCGTCGTCAATTGACCGGTCGGGGCGGGCCCCCTTCGCAAACGCAACGGTCGTGTAGGCCGCGTGCCCCGACTCGATCTCCACCTGGGTGACCGTGTGGCGGCCCTCAACTGTCACGCTCTGGCTTGGCGCGAGCACACCCGGGGTCCCAGGCCAAGCGTGAGCGGCCAGGCCGGCCGACGGCTGCCACTCGATCCCCGTGAGTGTGGCCGTGCCCGTGTTGGTCAACGTGACCGCGATGCCGATGTGGTCGCCCGGCGCAGGCGCCACCCCCAACCCAGCGGTATCGGCGGCCGGCGTCAACGTCAGACCGGTGGTTGGAATGATGCGCACGCCAGGCGACGCTTGGGGTTCAGCGGTGGGGTTCGCGGCCGGCGTCGATGTCAGACCGGTGGTTGGAATGATGCGCGCGCCAGGCGACGCTTGGGGTTCAGCGGCGGGATCTGCGGTCCGGGCGGCAGGTGGGTTCACAGCGGCCGATGCCACAGCGGCCGACTTCGGGTGGCCCGCGCGTCCCGCGGGACTCGCGCCGGCCGAGCGGAGGTCCGCTCCCAGGGCGGCGTCAGACGATTCGGCCCACGCCGCTGCGCCGCGTGTCAGGACGCCGGTGCCAGTGGCGGCGAGCGCCAGGCCAAGTGTGAGACCCACGCCTACCCAGGTGAACGCGCCGCTAGTCCTGGCAGGCGCGCGCCCCGGCCTCAGCCCGGCCTCCACGTCCCTCCTAGGTTCGGCCCTAAGTGCAGTGCCGGGAACGTCGGGCACGGAACGCGTTCGCGGTGCCTCCACGTCCCTCCTTGCCTTGACCCCGGTTCGTGCCGGCGGGTGGGGCAGCACAGGCGGGGGCCCGGGTCCCGCACCCCGTTGCGCCATCATGCGCGCCGCGACATTTGCCCGCCGTGGCCTGCCCTCCCAGCTCACACTTCGGACCGGAGATTGCTACAAGAGCTTTCACACCAGGGCCAAGACACCCCCACCGGTCGCGCCCCGGCCGCTCTATCCGTCCATCAGCCCGAGGTCGTGGGCCAGGACCACGAGCCCGGCGCGGTCGTGGACCAGCAGTTTGGACATCGCCCGGTTGACGTGGGTCTTGGCTGTGGCCGGGGAGATAGACCAGAGCCCGGCGATCTCACGGTTGGACAGACCCTTACCTACCATCGCCACGACTTCGCGTTCCCGTTCCGTGAGCAGGTCGAGCCTGGGATCCGCCGATGCCGGCGCGCCACCTTTGACGTACCGGTCCACCAAGGTTCTGGTGGCCCGTGGCGAGAGGATCGACTCGCCGGCGTTGACTAGCCGGATCGCTTCGACTAGCCGATCAGTCCCCAGTGCTTTGCCGATAAAGCCGTCGGCGCCGGCCCGCAAGCTGGTCTCGACCAGGTCGCCGTCCTCGAAGGTCGTCAGCACGAGCACTCGTGTGGCGCTCAGCTTGACGCTGGAACGAATCCGGCGGGTGGCCTCGATCCCGTCCAGCACAGGCATACGGATGTCCATGAGCACCACATCTGGACGTAGACGCAGAGCTAGGTCAACGGCATCGGCCCCGTTGGCGGCCACGCCGAGCACGGAGAGTCCTTCCTCGCGTTGCAGGACATCGGCCAGGAGAGCGCGAATCAGGTCTTGATCGTCGGCGATCACCAGGGAAATGGTCACGAACCCACCTCGTGCAGCGGCAGGTTCGCTTCGACGGCAAAGACCGGCCCGCGCAGCCCGGCGGCGAGTTCCCCGCCGACCGATTGGGCCCGTTCCCTCATCCCGACCAGGCCGTGACCGGTTGACAGCTCGGCGGGCGGCGGCAGGCTGACGCGATTGCGGACGATGACGTCCAACGTCTTGGGTCCGTAGGCCACCACGACCTCGATGGGTTGCCCCGTTTGACCGTACTTGCGGGCGTTGAGCAGGCTTTCTTTGGCGATCTCGTATGCGGCCAAACCGACTAGGGGCGGCACTTTCACGGCTTGGCCGCGCACAAGGAGGCTGACATCGGCGCCGAGGTCGCTGGCGTCCCGCACCAGTTCCCCGATATCGCCTGGGCCTTTACCGACGTTGGGGGCCGCCGCGTGCCCGCCGCGCAGCTCCTCCAGCATGTCGCTCAGATCGCCAATCAGCCCTTGGGCTGTGTCTTGAACTACCTGGAGAGACCTCAATGCATCCTCGGGGCGGTCCTTTAGGGCTTTCGCGGCGGCCTGGGCGTACAGGCCAATGGCGACGATGCCGTGCCCCAGTGAGTCGTGCAGGGTCCGAGCGAGTTCGAGACGCTTTTCGGCGTTCGCCTGAAGGGCTCGGGCATCGCGCGCCCGCTGCGTTTCAAGGGCCCGCTGGGCGCTGGCTTGGACTGCTGCGACGCGTGCGCGTGCCGTCTGGCCGAGCGCGGCCACGCCCACCGTCAATCCAGCGCTTGTGAGTAGGTCGTATGCGGCGAACGGCGAGTGCTGGATCTCCACGGTCACCACTACGTGGACGGCAAGGACCCCGCAGATTGCCAACACCGTCCAGTTCATGGGCAATGCCACGGCAACCGGGAACACCGCCAAGAGTACGGCCAGATAGAAGCCAACGTTGAAGAAGGGCGCGTCGAGGGCGCAGACCGCCAGGGCTGTCGCGGTCACCGCGAGGAACACCCAAGGGGCGCGCGACCGAAGCATTACCGCCAAGACCACGGCTATCAAGGCGATTGCCGTCATCGGCGGGGGCACAACGACTGCGAGGGTGAACGGGACGGCGAAATCGGGTCGGACCAGTCCCAGCACGGCTATGGCGAGTTGCTGCGATCCCGTGATCGCCCACCAGCGCGCTCCGGTCCCACGGAAGGGTCCGCGCACGTCATCGGTCACTCGGCCAGAATAACGGCCGGATCGCTCGGGGCGGATGGGCCGCGCGTACCGGAAGGGAAGCCCAGCCGCCGTGCACGCAAGGAGCCGCGCGGTGGGGCCAGCGGCTGGAGGGCACCGGGTGGCGGAGGAACGCGATCGCACATTCGCGGTCCCGAGGTGAAGCCAAAGCAGCTAGGAGACTGTCGGGGAACGCCTGGCTCGATCTTTCAAATCTGAAGCCCGAACTCGAAGTAGCCGGGCAGGGCGAGCAGCGCCCCGATCACGCGCTCGCGCAACGCAGTGACGGGATCGTTCTGATCCAGAATTAGGCGCTTTGGCTTGTCAGTTCCAGGGACGGCCACGCCCACCTGATCGCCTCCACGGCGGAGCGGGCGCCGTCGGCGGCCTCTTCTAGACGCTCCAGAGCAATCCGTTGGAACAGCCGGTTAGTCTCTGCCACGTACGCCCGGCGCCCCATCTCTACGGCGGCAACAGACGCTGACGCCAAGCCTCCGAACGGTTCCCAGACCACATCGCCCGGATCGGTCACTGCGGCGACCTGCCGGAGCATGAACTCCAGCGGCTTCTGATTGAGGTGCGCGGCAGATTGTTCGGAGGGGTTATGCACGCGGGGAGCGGACCGTACTAGGCCGCCTTTGCGGCGCTCGGCATCGTGCAACGGCGGGCGTCGCCACACGTTGGTCAGCCCATGCGTGTGGTTCCACCGGTACCGGAGGGCATCCCACTCTTCCGCGGTAGAGGACGCCAATCCGTCAAGCGAGAAATACGGACGGCCGGCCTGTTCGCCGCGCTCGTTGGCGTAAGCCGCCAACCGCTCGACCATCTGACCGGGCGGCCAATACCAGAGCCAGTCCTGGGTGAGGTATTTCCGGGTCGCAGCGTTCTTTACGCCGCAGGCCTCGTTGGCGCGGTTCAACGCCAGGCCAGAACGCTTCCACTCATGCCTGAGCCATCGCTTCGCGTCCATCGCGCCTTCTTCGGTCTCGATGAGCAGTCTGCGCTGGTACAACACAGAAACCTCCGAGACAACCGGGAACCGCCCGATTGTCTTCCCATTGACGTTCCCCGCTATGTGTGCGGTGCCTTTGTCCCAGGTCACGGTCTGGATGTACTCCCAACCATGCGCCGCCAGCAGGGGATGGACAGTGGCCCAGCCGATCTCAGTGTTCCAAAACCACAGTGTGGTGGCCGGAGAAGCGGCTCGGCCCCAGGCGGCGATGTGAGGGAGGTACCAGTCGATCAGATCTCCCACGCCCGTAGTGTCGCCGTGGAAGCCGCGCACGCCGTATGCGCCGTCGGAAATGATCGTGGCAGGTGTTGGCCACGAGTCGTAGGCCTTCAGGACGTTGCCCCTAAACAGGGTGAACTGCGGTCGGAGAGGCACAGCGGTCACTTCTCGATGGTACCCGTGCTAGTCCGCTGACCGGGCAATCGGCCGGGGGCACGGACCGGTGTGTCGGGGGCGCGGGCCGGGAGTACCAGGCGCGTTGTCCAACGACCCAGGCCTCACCGCTATCCAGGCATTTGGAGCCGGAGGTGATCTCGCCACCGTCTACCATGGTCTTTGGCGAGGAAAGGGAGGTAGGGATGCGCCTGGACGACGATGTGCGATGGCGGGCGGTGACAACTCGCGACACGGCGTTTGACGGGGTGTTCTACTACGCGGTCGAGACCGTTGGGCCGTATTGCAAACCGTCGTGCGGGTCGCGCACTCCCAGGAGGGAGAACGTTGTCTACCTGGACACCTTGACGGAGGCCGAGACGGCCGGGCATCGGCCTTGTCGTTGGTGTCGGCCCGAAGCCCTGGACGCATGTCCGACAGACCAGATCGCCGAAACGGGCCGCGCGCCGCACGATTACCGCGGCCGATCCCACTCGATGACACACGCGACATACGAGTCGCCCGTTGGCAGGCTCATCCTGGTTGTGGACGGCGGTCAGGTGGTGAGGCTAGCACTGCCGGGCGACCCCTCTTCAGATATGGGAGATCCGGGAAGCTGCGGGATTTTGGAAGAGGCACTAGGTCAGCTCGGCGAGTATTTCGCTGGCGCGCGATACCAGTTCGATTTGCCAATTAGCCCCCGCGGTACCGAATTTCAGCGCGGAGTATGGGATGCTCTTGTGCGAATCCCTTACGCCCGCACCGCTACCTACTCAGATATCGCTTCGATGGTGGGTCACCCGAAAGCGGCACGCGCTGTGGGGCAGGCAAATAACCGCAATCCTATTCCTGTTGTCATACCCTGCCACCGCGTGATCGGGTCGGGTGGCGCGCTTGTTGGATACCGAGGTGGCCTTGAGGTCAAGCAGAGGCTGCTGGAACTTGAACGGACGTATGCCTGAATATTTCCAATACGGCCCCCAGAAGATCGACTATCTCAAGTCTCGCGACTCAATCCTGGCAGCGGCCATCGACCGAATTGGCTACGTGTATAGGGAAGTGAACCCACTTGTATTCGAGGCGCTGCTGCGCCGCATAGTAGTTCAGCAGATTTCAGCCAAGGCCGCCACGACGGTGTTTAGCCGAGTCCTAGGGGGCCGGTCGATAGGGCGGCCTCGGACCGTCAAGCCGTCCGCCATTTTCCGTCCCGGGAAATCAACTCAGACGTCTGCATTTCAATACCAAGGGCGCCTTGGGGCCGTATTGGCTCGACCGGCGATGCAGCGCTTACCATGCCGCTCACGATGTCGCGTCCAGATAGAGCTATTGGCTATTGGGATCGCGGCTGGCCGCATCGCAATAGAGGTTTTGGTCAATAGAGAGAGCCGAAACACGTCAATCCGGCGATTCTAGTAGCCGAAACCTCTATCGATGTGAGCGCGCACCGTCCACTGTTGACCAATAACTCTATCGATGCGACCCGCAGCGACCGACTCGAACACAACCTGCCGATCTGCATCAACCGGCCCGAACCGGTCCCGTCGGGCTTTGGCCGTCGGGGCCACAACTTCCAACCCCGCCAAGACCGATGTGCTGCGACCCGTACACGTATCTCCCCAACCACCCGACACGCCGCACCTGCTCGCCACCCGCCCCAAGACGGCTAACGCCACCCGCCCAGAGACTAGCTGCCGTGTCTCGACTGGTCCGAGCCTCGCGCCGCCCCACTGCTGCGGGCCTCGCCCAGCCGCGGACCTTCCGCCTAGCGACGCTTGCGACGGACGGTGAAGCCGTCCGCCACTTTCCATCTCGCAAAGTCAGCTTGAACGTCAGCGTCCCGAACACAAAGGACACCTAGCTGCCTTTGTTGCTGAAACGTGTGCAGATGAGCCGGGTTTTCGGCTTTCGGGGTCCCCGCGGGAGATTTTCCCGTAGCGCAGCGAAGGGAAAAGATCCCGTGGGGTGCCGCTAGGACGCCGGCGAATAACCGGCGTTCGACCGCGTCAGCGGAGAAGAGCGTAGCTCTGACCTGCCGAAACGCGGCAGCTAGCATCTAGGAGACTGTCGGACAAAGCCGAAATCGGGCATTTTCGCGAGACATCACCGCAGGTCAGAGCGTTGCGGTTATCCGCGAAACGGCTTTGTCCGACAGTCTCCTAGTGGCACCCCACGGGATCTTTTCCCTTCGCTGCGCTACGGGAAAATCTCCCGCGGGGACCCCGAGATCCGAAAACTCGGCTCATCTGCAC
>JAIRXV010000090.1 GCA_031268115.1 Bifidobacteriaceae bacterium | reverse complement strand
TGGGGTGCGCGCCGGACACGTTCCTGGGCACTGGGTTGCAGAGCACGTTGGACGCGGTGGGGTCGGGGCGCATCGGGACGCCTTTCGCGGCGACCGCCACGTGGGGCTCGCCGGGACCGGAATCGTGGCATCCCAGTCCGCAGTTCTTCTTTCTGCGCGGCGGTGGGCCCGTGCTGGATATGGGGCCGTATTACGTCACGGCGCTGGTGACCCATCTAGGGCCTGTGACCAGTGTCGTTGCCCGGGCGGTCAACACCGAGCGGCACCGCTCGGTGGGGTCTGGGCCGTTGGCGGGCACGGAGCTGCGCGTGGAAACACCCACCTATGCGACGGCGATCTTGGAGCATGCAAGCGGGGCCCTGTCCACGGTCACGCTCAGCTTCGAGACGTGGGCCAGCGGAAACGCGCTGCTTGAGATTCAAGGCACTGAAGGTACCTTGGCCCTGCCAGACCCCAACTGGTTTAGCGAAGCGGGCCGGATATTCGAGGCGAAGGTCGGGGAGTGGCGCGATCTCACGCCTAGCGCCGGCTACGTCGAGGCCGGACGAGGATACGGGTTGGCGGAAATGGTCGAGGCGATTGAACAGGGACGGGATCATCGCGCCAGCGGCGACTTGGCACTGCACGTCCTGGAGGTGCTTTCTGCGATCAACCAGTCTGGCGTGGGGGATGGCCCGTACACCATGACAACCGCCGCCGTCCCGCCCGCCGCCGTCCCGCTGACCGCTTGGCAAGGGGAACTTTGACGTTTGAGCCGGTCGTCTACCGGCCAAATGCCAGTGGACTGTCGCAGCTAGCGGTGAGAGCAATCCGACTGGTGCCGCCCTTTGCTGGCCGCGTGCGCATACGGTCGGGTTCTGCCTGCTTGGTAGGAGTTTCGCCCGTTCAGGCCGTTGGCCCCGAAGGCGGCCGGACGGCCGGCCCCGCGCCTTCGGCCGGCCCCGCGCCTTCGGCATCGTCGGCGCCACCGGCCCCACCCATCCCCTCGGCCGGCCCCGCGCCTTCGGCCGGCCCGGCGCCACTGGCCCCACCCGCCCCGCCGTCATCGTCGGTGCGGGCGGGAACGGCCGGCAGCGGAGCCAAAGCCGGGCCCAAGCCTTGGGTCCAGCGCGCATATGCCTTGGCGAGGTAATCGTCGAACAGCGCCACCATGTCGATGGATGGGTCTAGGAGCCATTGCATCTCCAAGCCGTCCATGATGGCCAGCAGCTGCCGGGATTCGGCCTCGGCCACCTCGTCGGAGATGGGCGGGATCGCGCCGTCCGCGGCGGCTTGGCGCAGGCCCTCCGCGAAAACTTCCGCGGCGGCTTCGTAGCGTTCGATCATGAAGTCGCGGGCCGGATAGTCCTCGGCGCAGGCATCGGCGGCCACAGAGATGAACGCGAGGAGCAGGCCGGGGTTCTTGGTGTGGAACTCCATGACGCTGTGTTGGGTCAAGTGGCGGTCCAGGCCGTGGTCGGTGCCGGTGTGGTGCGCGCTGGTCAGCTCGGCCCATTTGTCGATCACCGCGGCAAGGATGTCCTCTTTGGACGAAAACAGATGCCGCAGGGCGGTGTGCGAGACCTCGACCTCGCCGGCTATGTGCCGCATGGACGAGGCGTGGAAGCCGCGCGTCGCGAACGCGGTCATCGCTGCCTCAATGACCTGCTCACGGCGCGCGATGCCGTTGCGGTACGGCCCTCGTTGGCCGCGTGGGGTTCCCATAGCCTTCTCCCGATTCCAGCGCTGGGGCGGTGAGCCCCGGCGCCTCGCGTTCGCACCGCTGGTTGCGGAGGCGCCGTCTCCCTGCTAGTTTTGCCCAATACTACCCACATGGTAACAATTCGGTAAACACGGCACGGGAAAGAGGCATGGAGGCCTCAATGACGAGGTTCACAGTCGGGTTGGTTGGCGCTGGACCCGCGGCGCAGGCCATCCACCTGCCCACGCTCGCCCGGCATAGCGACCTCTTCGAGGTGAGCGCGGTCATGGACATCGATCCGGCGCTGGCCTGCGCGGTTGCCGCGCCCATCGGCGCGTTTCACACCACTTCGCTGGAGGAGTTGCTGGCCCGGGGCGGGCTGGATGTTGTGGTCATCGGCTCACCCAACCAGTTCCACGCGACCCAGATCGAGGCGGCCTGCGCGGCCGGCGTGCGCGCCATCCTGGCGGAAAAGCCGCTGGTCAACGCACACGGTGAGATCGACGCTGTGCTGCGGGCGCTGACCGCGAGTGGCACCCAGTTAGTGGTTGGCGCCATGCATTCCTACGATCCGGCTTGGTTGGCGGCTCAGGCCGCGATCGAAGGCGCGGCCGGTCCGTGGCATGTTCGCTGCGTCTGTTTCATCCCCGGCAACGAACGTTTCGAGGACGCCGCCGCGACCATGGTCCGCCCGGTGGAGGCCGCTTCGCGGTCCGCCGATGCCGGCCCTCACCCCCCGCCCCCCACACCCGCTGAGTTGATTCGCGGCGGAGTGTTGGGTCTCGCGATCCACAATTTGCCTCACGCGCGGGTGTTCGTGCCCGAGTTGGACGGGCTGCTGGCCGCCCGGACCGTCGAACCGTGGGGGTACACAATCACGGCGCAGGGTCCGGCA
>JAIRXV010000021.1 GCA_031268115.1 Bifidobacteriaceae bacterium | reverse complement strand
TCCGTGGTGAACACCCACAGGCCCACCTCGTCTGTGGAGCGGAAATGGGCGAGCGTGGCAACGGCGCCTTCGATGGCGCCGTCCATCTTGGTGCGGCCGTCGTCCATGGGCTCCTCCATGGACCCAGAGATGTCGATCACCTCTAGCACCGAAGACGGTTTGCGGATTTGGGCCCACTGGTCGATGGCGGCCGATACCGTCTCGACGGGCGGTTGCGGCAGCGCCTTGCCGGGTCCCTCAGCGGTCACGCCGAATGCGGAAGTGAACAGGTCCCATAGGGGGACGGACGTATCGAGGGGCCGGAAACCATACCGGGGCAGGATTTCTTGGGCTGGCTTGGTCTGCACGAACGCACCGAACGCGTCCGCGGCGGCTTTCTGTTCCGGGCTCACCCAGCTCGCACCCAGGGTCACGATGGGGTTGTCGGACCACAGCGATCCACCAGAGGGATAGACGGCGACCAGCTTTTCCCGCGGCGGGGTGAGGGCCTCGCCCGCCTCCACAACCTTGCTGGTTGGGTTGCCTTGGTTGTAGTTGAGGAGGGACGTTTCCTCCAGAGCGACCGCCGAGACGTAAGTGGAGCCCGCCGCCCCCGACTGGGATTCGTCGTAGAGGCGCTGCAGCACTTTCCCGGTGGTGTCGCCGTAGTGGATGACGCAATTCTCGAAGGAGCGGGAGAAGGCCTCCGCAGCGGCGATATCGCCAGCAGTCAAGTCGGCCGATTTGTTTGCGGCCGCGTACGCCTGCATGATCAAAACGGATAGGCCCGTAGTCGACGTATTCGGGTTAGTCTTGGCGATGCGGAACTGACCCCAAAGAGACTTGGAGGGATCGACACCGGCCCACCCCGCTGGATCCGTACATAGGTCGCCGATGTCGGTCAGGGACACGGGTTTCCCCGGCCAGCCCAACGCCGACGCCATCGATTCGGGCATGGCGAGCACAACAGGGGTGTGCGTGAAAGACTTCGCCCCCTGGACTAAACCCGGCGATGCCGCGGAGGCCACACGCTCAACCCACACCATCGAAGCTGGGGACCACAGGACGGGCCAGCGGTCGCGGTCCGCAGTGGTCGGCCAGTCGCCTCCCGCGGACAGGTAGCGGGTTGCGTCCCCTGAGGTCACATCGACGGGTTGGATACGGGCGCATGTGTCGAGGCCGCTCGCCTCCGGCGAATCCTCGAAGGCCTCCGCCAAGTCCGCGAACAGGTTCACCTTCTCTGAGGAAACGGCAGCAACTACGCGGGTGCAGCCGCTGTCCGCGAACTCGGCGTCGCCATCGTCCTCAAAATCTGCGTCCCACGTGACAGTGGAACACGCCCCGACCCCCAGGACGATGGCGGCGCTCACCGCCATTGCCAACGCGCGAGTTCTCATGTGGGTGCCTCCTCGGGCGGGGACGGTGAACGAGTGGTAGCGGGACGACTGACGCGTTGGCGCGCCCACCCTAAGGGTGCCGCCGCGGAGCCGGCGCACCTCATCATCTCGCGAAACGTCCCGGCGCGCACGCCGACGCGACCGGGAGGGCCTCGGCCGGCCCCATTCGCCGCCGACACCTTCGCCGCACGGGGGCCAGCGCGGGTTCAGGGACAGTCTCGGCTCGGCCGGCCCCATTCGCCGCCGACACCTTCGCCGCACCCCCCGGCAACGCTCGGCGTCGCACGTGGCCGCTAGCATGATCACCAGCAGCCAAGGAGGGGTAGGTATGGCAAACGTGAACGACGTCGCCGCGTACATTCTGACCCGTACGGGCGAGATCACAACGATGAAGTTGCATAAGCTCACCTACTACGCTCAGGCGTGGCACCTCGCGTGGGACGGGCTTCCAATATTCGCCGAACCCATCGAGGCGTGGCGAAACGGACCCGTCATCCCGGAGCTTTACCGCCAACATAAGGGGACGTTCACGGTCTGCGAATGGCCGTCCGGCGACCCATCTCGGTTGACCGAGGCCGAGCGCGAGACCGTAGACGTGATGCTCAAAGGCTATGGGGACCTGCCGCCATCGCGCCTCAGCCAACTCACCCATCGCGAAGACCCATGGGTGGAGGCCCGACACGGGCTCCAGTGGGCTGAACGCGGAAACAATCCGATCAGCCTCGACACAATGCAGGACTACTACGGCTCGTTGATCGCCGACGACTGACGCGCCATGGGCCACACGAAACGAGTACACCACCTTCCTCCGGCGACGGATGCGTCGAAGCGTAGCGCGCTACCCAAGGGCATGAAAGGGCTCGCGCACTACCAAGCCAACAACTGGTACTCAAGCACGCCGTCTTGGAGTTTCGAGATAGTTGACCACAGCTATTCCGGCTCTTGGACGTGGCATGATCTCGGGGATAAGCTCCCTTCGCTATTCGATTTCCTCCGCCAAATGGGTCGATTGACCTGGCAGGAGATCAACGAAAGCCTCTACCGGCCAAAGACTAAAGCCGCCCACTCCCGCAACCACGCGATTCCGGTTGCAGAATTGGCCCGGGAGGCCCGTGATCGCCTAGAGGAACTCGGCTTAGGCGAGATCGATGAATTGTTCGTATTCCGCGTGGACTACGCCGGGCGCCTGTGGGGCGTAAACATACCGGACAGCCCAGTGTTCTGCATCCTTTGGTGGGACGGCAACCATCGTGTCTGTCCGCCATCGAGCTAGTTGGCTGGCGGGAATCGCACCGGCACGGACGCTACGTACTGAACCCCGGTCAATCGTCGGCGGGCGTCGGATCCTGGGTTAGGAGTTCGTCCTCTACCAAGTCGTAGCGGCGGATGTAGGTGGAAATGATCGCTTGAGCGGTGGCGACCAGCGGTAGCGCCAAGAAAGCGCCGAGCGGCCCCATCAAAGCGCCCACCCCGATCACCGAAACAAAGGCTATAGCCGGATTGACTTCCATGGTCCTTTCGGAGATCTTCGGAGCGAACACGAGATTCTCCACCTGCTGGTAGGCCACAATGAAAATCAACACGCCGAGGGCCTTAGCTGGGGATTGGAGTAAGGCAATCAAGACAGGGGCCGCGCCCCCAATATACGTGCCCACGGTGGGAACGAACTGGGACACCAGGCCGGTGAACACCCCGAGCGGCAACGCGGAGGGCACCCGCAGAATGGTCAAGAAAACAAAGGTCGCGGCGGCCGACAGGAGGGCCAAGACCACACGCGATGAGATGTAGCCGGCGATCTTGTCCTGGGCAATCGACCACAGCTGCAGCACCACGCGCTGTTGCCGTGCCGGCAACGGGGCGCAGATGGCCGCTCGGAAACGTGGACCCTGGGCCACGAGGTAGAACACGATCAGCATCATGCCCAAGCCGAAGACGATCCCGCTTGCCAGGGCCGATCCGGCCGAAAGCGCCTGCCCCGCCAGCGAGGTGCCCCAACCCTTCACGATGTTGGAAACCGCCGTGCCTTGGTCTGGCAGGTCGATATGGAACTGCGAATCCACCCATTTCGCGACCTGGCCGTAGGCCTGGGGGATACGGTTGGCCAACTCAATCACCTGTGACACGAACATCTGCCCGAACGCCGCAACAATGCCA
This sequence comes from Bifidobacteriaceae bacterium, assembly GCA_031268115.1. Classification (GTDB taxonomy): domain Bacteria; phylum Actinomycetota; class Actinomycetes; order Actinomycetales; family WQXJ01; genus JAIRRT01. The sequence continues at coordinate 61 of JAIRXV010000021.1, read as the reverse complement.
AGCAGACCAACCCCGACCGCGGCCATGGCCGCTCCAGTGGCCAGCCCCCGCTTCCACTTGC
>JAIRXV010000007.1 GCA_031268115.1 Bifidobacteriaceae bacterium | reverse complement strand
GATCCGCATTTACGCCTCCTGCTTATCGGTCTCAGTCTTGGCTTCGCCGATACTCACCAACAGTCCAGTCTTGCCGGCGATGACGTACAGCAAGAACGCCAACACCACCGCGTTGATGGAGGCCAGGCCCCAGTGAACAAAGTAGCCGACCAACGAAGACACCAGCCAGATCGCCAGCGTGGCCGGTACCCAGACCGGCGATGTCGCGGGCAGCACACCCGCTTGGCGACTTTCATCGAGATCGGGGCGCCATTTCTTCACCACGAAGTACTCAGCCAACACTATGCCAACGATCGGCGGGAACGCGGCCGACAGGATGGTCAGGAATGGCACAAAGAAGTCGAGGATACCACCCGCCGCCAGGCCTGTTCCGACTACTCCCACTACTGCTGAAACCGCGGGCCGCGACAGCTTCTTCTTGAAGACCACATCAATGAAATTGACAAACCCCAGGCCGCCCGAATATAGGTTCCAGTCGTTGATCTTCAGTGTTCCGAAGATTATGACTATAATACCCACCCACCCGACGGAAGACATGATGACGACGTTGATATCAGCCGATTTCACCGCATGGGCCAGCAACACGCCGGAAAGGCCAATTGCGTATTCCCCGATGGTGATCCCGACTATGGTCTGCTTGACTACGTCCGCCCTGGTCCGGTTGAAACGGGTCATGTCGGGCGTGATGACCGCCCCTGCAATAAAACTCCCAGCAACGAGAGTGATCCCAACCGACAGCGACAGCGGATCGCCCGGCGGGCCCTCAGCGATGAGACCCGAAACCGAGTGTTTCGACAATTCCGAGATGACGGCCCAACCGACCACGATCACGAATACTGGGACCGTGACGTTTGCCACCCACTGCATTCCGACAAAGCCCTTCAGTACGACGGCCGTAACTACCAAACCGAAGACCACGGCCCAGGCCCATTCGGGCAAGAATGGCATCAACGTCGCGAGCCCGACCGCGGACACGCCCGATTGAATGCCAAACCAGCCGATCAGAGATATCGCGATAACAAGACCGATCACGGCGGAGCCGGCCGTGCCGAATCCAACCCAGCGCGCCAGAACCGACGTGTTGAGGCCTTCGCGAACCCCTATGAAGCCGACGAAGATCATGAAGAGTTCGAGGATCACCGCACCAAGCGTGATGGCCCAGAAGGCGTCCCAGAACGCCATCCCGAAACCCAGTGTCGATCCGAGTAGGAATTGAGAAAGAGCAGAGATCTGGCCAAACCGTTGCACTGCAACGGAGAACCAGCCGTATCGGGCCTCTTGGGGCACTCGCGCAAGGGGATAGTCGTTGGCGCCGCTCGCGGCGGGAGTTGTCTTCGCAGTTGCTTTGGCCATGGTCCGGCCTCCTTGGGGCGTGGCGGGATTCCAATAGCGTCGAGACTACTCACACCCGATGTGTGCGATACGCCCTTAGCGGCGCCGAACGGTGTGCAAAACGCCCAGGTGTCGCCATCCTCAATCGCTTGCGGGGCGCCATCGTCCCAAGCAGTCGTCTAGCTATTGCGGCGACAGTCCGCCTGTTTTCGGTGGCCGGCCGCGGCGCGGCAGCGGTCCAGCACGCTCTGGCGCACGGCCAGCGGCGGTCAATTCACGGCGTAGGAGGTACTCGATTTGGGCGTTGACGGAGCGCAGATCGTCCCGCGCCCACCGCGCGATCGCCGCGTGAACAGCTGGGTCTAGGCGCAACAGGACGGACTGGCGTTCCACGCCAGTCCGTCCTGTTCGTGCCCGATGAACTTGGTCAGGCATACAGCGTCCCGGTGTTGATCACCGGGGTGGCCCGAGCCTCGCCGGTAAGCACCACGAGCAGGTTGGAGACCATGGCGGCCCGGCGTTCGTCGTCTAGGTTGACGATCCCCTCGCGTTCAAGCCGGTTCAGCGCCTCGTGGACCATCGTTACCGCTCCCTCCACGATCCGCTCCCGGGCGGCGATGATCGCCCCCGCCTGTTGGCGCTGCAACATAGATTGTGCGATCTCGGGCGCGTAGGCCAATTTGGAAATGCGCACCTCATCGATTTCAACCCCGGCCACGGCTACCCGTTCCGCAACCTCGCTCGCCAATTCGTCCGAGACCTGGGCGGTCGCGCCGCGCAGAGTAACGGCGCTATCCGGTCCATCGTACGGATGGGTTGTGGCTACGTGCCGCAGCGCAGATTCTGCCTGCACCGTAACAAACTCCGTATAGTCTTCCACCGCGAATCGCGCTTTGGCCGTGTCCGCTACTCGCCACACGACAATGGCGGCGATGTTGACCGGGTTTCCGTCGGCATCGTTCACTTTGAGTTCGCTGGTCTCAAAGTTGCGGACCCGCACAGACATCCTGGCGCGGGCGGCAAGCGGCGCGGTTTGATAGAACCCGGGCTGGCGCACCGTACCAATGTACCGACCGAAATAGACGAGCACTTTGGTTGTCCCCGGCACCACGACCGTCCAGCCGGTCATGATGACGGTCGCCGCGGTCAGCAAGACCACGCCGCCCACGGTGGCGATGATCCTGGTGTCCTGGCCCCATACGATGAGCACCAATCCGCCTGCCGCGATGGCCAACGCTCCGAGCAGGCCTACCCACCCAGGCATGGTCCGGCCCTTCGTTTCCGCAATCTTAGGCGTGTCCACAGTCCGCACCCTCGCGGACGATGACGCTACATCGTTTGCCATGTCAGCCTCCTGTCGTATAGCAATGTGATATCACATTATCACAGACTGCCATCGCCTGGCGACGAGCCAGACCCGCGCGGGTCGCGGTGGAGAGAACTCGGCCTCGGCCGCCGTCTTGGCGGCGGACCCCGGCCGTTCGCGGCAACCCGCGGCCGGATTGCGGCACATCCGTCTTGGTGGAAGTGGAGCTTTCCCCCGCAGTCCCGGCCCGACGGCGCCGAATCGGGACGACCACACCGCCCCAAGAGGACACAACCGCCGCCGCCCTCACCCACAATCGCGCTCGGCCGCAGTCGGTTTGTTGCGCGGACCTGGGAAGATGGTCCTGCGCGGGTCGAGGTACGGCGGCGTATCGTCGCGCCGATGGCGGCTCCCAACGACCGGCGATGGACGTCCCATCGGCGATCGGGCATCAGAAAGGGCACCATGAACTCGAATCCCTGGCAAAGTGGCCGGGCGGATCCCTCAGAGTGGGCGATCAGACCCATGTTTCAGACCGCGCCGCCCCCTCCCAGCGATCTCGAGTTCCCTCCCCTGGAGCAATCGTTGGCGAGGACCATACGCGAGCATCGCCAAACCGACCCGACAGCGGGCATACGAACGGGCTCAAAGCTGTTCCGCGACAAACTGATCGGGCTCTTGAACACCGACCCCAACGGCGTGCGGGCCGAGCTCCTCCTCGCCGTACCGGCCATGTTGGCCGGCTTCGCGTGCCAGGCCGCCACCTGGGAGGCTCTCGTGGTGGGTCAAGGTCGCCCGCTGACGTCGGTGTTCGCCGTGTTTGGAACCGACGATGGCGGACAGTATCCCTTCTCCAACGCCATGAACCAACTGCTCTTGGAGGGGCGGTCCTCAGTTTGGGCGGTTGTGGCAACGGCGGCGCAGTCGATGACAGACAGCCCACTTCTCGATGTCGAAGAGATCGCGGCTCACGTGGCACGGTCCGTCGGGACGCCTGACTTCGCGCAACCGAGGCTGCCTCCTTCCAACTCGTTTGGCAACGACGATGCCATGTCCATCATCTCTGCGACCTGGCCTGCCTTTCTGCCGCTTCTCGGTCTTTGTTGCGAGGCCCCACGCGAATGGCCGCTGCTGTTCGCCGCCGCCCTTCCCGAAGCGATGAAAATGACCAGCCACCTGATCGAACCCGCCTCCGCCGCGAGCATCATCATGGAAAGCGCCGTCCCGATGGCCCACCTGCCGATGCGACCCATCTGACCCGCGGTCCATGGCCGCCGTGGATGCTTCGTGCGTCCACGCCCGCGCAGGCGCGCGCGAAGCGGGCCCCGGGAGTGCTACCCTCGCAGCGTTGGGGACTCAGGATTGTGCACACCGCCGTGCCGAGGTCAAGACAGTTGCCACTCGTCCACGTCAGCGTGCCATGACAGCGATGTCAAAGCTGGATGCTGTGGCAAAGTCGAGCGCCCAACACGCAATTTGACCCCTTGTTGAAAGGCCTGATTTGAAATGACGCCTGGCGCTCGTTTACGCACATCATGGATTTCAGGGCTAGCAGCAGCGGCCGTAATGGTCGCTCTTGTCGTGCCCACTAGCGGAGGCGGCGATGCCTCTGCGGCACCCGATGACGGCTTCGTTCCCGAAGCCGATCAGATTTTCCGCGATCACACCGTCGATGCCGGCGCACGCATCGACGACATAATGTCGCAACTGACACTCGAAGAGAAGGTAGCGCTATCTGTCGGAGGGACCGCCATCGCCCGCCTCGGCCTCAACTCCGCCCGCGCTGGCGGCGGCGAGGGCCTGCACGGCGTAGTCGGTGTGGGCTATACGGTTTTCCCGCAACCGCTCGGCCTGTCCCAGTCCTGGGACCCGGACCTTCTATACGATTTCGGTGAGGCGCTGGCCTCGGAGTCCATCGCCAACGGTGGCGGTATCCAAAGGCTTACACCAGTGCTCGATCTGACTCGCGATCCCCGCTACGGACGCGCCTATGAGACATATGGCGAAGATGCCTATCTCACGGGCGAACTCGGCACCCAGGCCACCCAGGGGATGAATCAGCGCACCGAGGATGGCTACCAGGCCTTCCTGCCGCAGCTCAAGCACCCGCTGGCCTATAACAACGAAATCAACCGCCTTTGGACCAACTCAGTGATTCCTGAGCAGGTCACCAACGATTACTACATCAAGGCGTTCAAGTATCCAATCGAGGCCGGCGGCGCTAAGAGCCTCATGAACTCTTACCCAGTCATCAACGGTAAGCCGATGTCCGTCCATCCCCTCCAGCGCGATCTACTCACGGAGTGGACCCCGGACTACGAGGACACGGGACACTACGAGTACACGACCACCAACGACTACGGCTCGGGCTCTTCGATGTGGGCGCATTCGCAGCGCTTCTTCGCGGACAACCAGACCGGGTGGGCGCTCGGCAGCGCTGAAGGCGTCAAGAACGGCCAAATGGGTTGGTCTTTCCGCGAGTTCGGCAATGCCACGGCCCAGATCTATGACGCCCTCGCACGCGGCACACTCAGCGAAAGCGACATCGATGCCAACGCGCGCCGGCGCCTAACCATGGAGCTCAGAGTCGGCGATTTGGACCATCTGGCCCTGCAGAGCCCACACCTTGCGAGCACCGCTCTGCCGCTCGCCCCGCAGGTCACAGAGCACCGCGAACTGGCCCTGCGGTCGGCTCAGGAGCAAATCGTCCTGCTGAAGAACGACTCGAACGCCCTGCCCCTGGACGGCGATGCCACCGACAACGTGGTGCTGCTCGGCTCGCTGGCTGAGAACGTTGAGAAGGACCACTACACCGGCGCGTGGCCGTATGCGGTGACGTTGAAGGACGCTCTAGCCAATAAACTGGGTTCCTCCAATATTTCCTTCGATCGAGCAGTCGACACCATTGCGATCAAGGCGGCCAACGGCAATTACCTCCTGGCCAACAACAACACCACCGTTCGCACCCCGGGCTCTTCCAACGGTGCGGACGTGCCGATCCTGGCGACAGGGACCCCTGCCAACGGCACCTCGGTCTCCTCGACCGATGCCGCCGACAAGGGCCTGCTGTTCGATGTCTACGACTACGGCCCCTACGACCAGCAGATCCGCACCCCAATCAACGACCTGTTCCTCCAGGTGCCGCAACGCAGCCAGACCGCGGCCCCAGTTACCTTGGTCAACAACACGGTCAAGGCTGGCTATCGCAACCCGACCAGCGGTTCGACCTACTCCGTCTACCAGGGCCTTCGCCTTGCTGAGACCGATGACGGCAAGTACGGCATATATTCGCCGTTGGCCGGCAACGGCGCCAACAACGACTACGGCGCCACGGCCATGGCGTATGACGTCGACGATGAGGACCTGAACAACGGCGCCTACATGAAGGTGCAGCCCAACAACCGCATCCAGGCCGATGTCTCGGACGGCGCAGTCGGCCCGTTCCGTGCGGAGAACCACGCCGATGGCGCGGACATCCCGACCGCTCCCTTCGACGCCACCCCGAACGACAGCGTTGTCGACTCACTGCCGGCGGACTACAAATTCGATTTCGAGTCCGTTCGTTCAGCCGAGCAGGCAATCGATGCCGCAGTCGCGGCCGCCCCGCCGAACGCCCCGATCATCCTGACCACAGGCCAGGACTCGTGGCTCACCGCCCGCGAGGCAGTCGATCTGCAGAAGACGGGCCTGTCCGATCAGCAGCTGCGCCAGATCGATTACATCACCGGCACGCTCGGCCGCGATCTGATCCTCATCGTCAAGACCGGCTCACCGATGGCGATCCAGCCTTCCGTCGCCGCCAACCCCAAGGTCAAAGCCATCGTTGAGATCGCCCAATCGGCCCAGGAAGAGGGCCCAGCCCTTGTCTCGGCCCTGTTCGACGACGGCTACACCGTGCCGAGTACGGGCTTTGCTCCGACAAATAACGCCTACAGCCCGATCTCCACGTTCACGAGCTACCCGGGCTATCTCGGCGAAGACGGCACAATCCCGGCCTATTCTCCTTCCGGGCGTCTCTCTGCCACTTGGTACAACGATGTGACCGACATGGTCGGTGCCTCCGAGGACCACCCACCGGCGTCATACCGCTGGCCAGACTACGCCGAGAGCGGCAACGACAACTTGTCGAACATGAACGGCACAATCCCGACTGGCCTACTCACCTACGACATCGTCAAGGGCGAGAGGACCTACCAGTTCTTCCAGGGAACGCCGCTCTACGCGTTTGGCCACGGCCTGACCTATACCAACTTCGTCTACTCGAATGTGGCGGCCTCGCCTATCGTCAACGGCCAATTCACCGTTAGCGGTCAAGTTCGCAACGCCGGTTCGGTGAAGTCCGATGAAGTTGTACAGATCTACTCCTCGTTCACCGGAACCCCGTCGCGGATTGTTCAGCCCGAACAGAAGTTGATCGCATTCGACCGCATTCGCGACATCGAGCCCGGACAGACGCGCTCCTTCTCCTTCCAAGTCGACTTGGTGGACAAACTGGGCGTGTGGGATGTCGAGCAGAGCCAAGACATCGTTGAGCCGGGGACCTACCGGATCAAGGCAGCCGAGTCCGCAGTGGATCCGGGCACAGGAGTCAACCTCAACGTCTCCGCCGCGGCGGGTACCGCTGCTGCGGTCCGCAGCGTCAACCAGCAGGTGTTGGCGGAGAAGTTCGATGACTACTCGAACCTGTCCGGCGATGTCACCGACATCGAACTCATCAGCTCCTCGGTTGACCTCTACTCGAATACGGGAGTCCAGTTCCGCGAGCCCACGTCTTGGATCAATTTCAAGAACGTCCAGGTCCCGGCCGGAACCAACCGCGTCTCCGTCAAGGCAGGATCCGACCGCACGGGAACCTTGCAGTTCTATGCGTTGCCGGCCGGCTCCGACCCATCCGCGTTGGCAGGGGCGACCCCGCTTACGAGTTTCGTGGTCGATGACAG
>JAIRXV010000399.1 GCA_031268115.1 Bifidobacteriaceae bacterium | reverse complement strand
GCCATCGCCAACATCCAACGCACAAACTTCGACCAAACCACCCAAACATTCGAAAACCACATCACCAACCACCGATTCCCCTACCGAATCTAAAGACCTTGCTTTATCGTCACCATATCTTCCCGGCCAGCAGCGCGTTCGAGCGCTGGCACGCCACCGAAATCGACGGCGAGGTCACCTTGCAAAAGACGGGTCAGCTCACCCCAACCCGCAGCATCGACCTCAAGCAGCGGATCCTCGACCGGCTGCCAGCCGATCTGCCCCATTCGACGCCAGCCTCCCCAGTGATCAAGCTGATCGACGTGTACAACGGCACGGCCACGCTGGACGATTTCATCTCTCAACTGACCCCCAACCAGCTCGCGATGATGACATCCGGCGGTGGCAGCTGCGGCGGCACCGGATGCTACGGCGGGGTTAGCGATGCGGGTCTGACCAGCACGTATGGCATCCCTACGGCGAAGGCGTTCGACGGCCCGTCTGGGCTGCGGATCAGTTCAGCCGCGACCTGGTTCCCTTCCGGGACCACCTTGGCGAACACATGGAATGACGAATTGTGCGAGGAACTGGCCAAGGCGATGGGCAAGGAGATGCTCCTCAACGACACGGACACCATTTTGGGTCCGGGCATGAACTTGCACCGCGACCCGCGCACTGGGCGCAACTTCGAGTACTACTCCGAGGACCCGCTCATCACTGGGCAGATGGCTTCGGCGATAACCCGCGGCGTGCAATCGCAAGGTGTGGCTCTCACGGTCAAGCATTTCGCCGCTAATAACCAGGAGCAGCGCCGTCAATGGAACGATTCGAGGGTCTCCGAGCGGGCCCTGCGTGAGCTGTACCTCAAGGGGTTCGAGATTGCTATCAAGGGCGCCAAACCCCAAAACCTGATGATGTCCTACAACCTCGTCAACGGTGTCTATGCCCACTACAACTACATGCTCGCCACTTCTATTCTGCGGGATGACTGGGGCTATGACGGCGTCGTCATGACCGATTGGACCATTCAAAACGCCTCCGATCCGGATTTCGGCAACGCCAACCAGCCCTACCGCGTGCGCGCGGGCGTAGACGTTCTCATGCCCGGGGATCAAAACGGCACCCAAACCCAGATCGTGGCGGCGATCAATGCCGGCACGCTCACAGTGGGTGAAGTTCAGCGCACGGCGCGCCGGGTCCTTGAATTCGCGATGAAATCGGCGCAGTTCCGCCAAGAGAACAACCTGCCCTATTTCGACTACACACCCGGGGTAGCGCCGTTTACTGTCGGCGCGGCGGCAGGCGATTCGCCACAGGTTGACATGATCTACGTGGACGGTCGGGCGCTGGCCGCGTTCGATCCGGCCACCACCGTCTACACGGTCGCCGTCCCGGACGGCGAGCCGCTACCCCAGGTCACGGCGATCGCGGGAACGTCGGTGAGGCTCGCCATCGTCCAGGGCAGTGAAAACGAACCGCAAGCGCAGGTGACGGCCACGGGGCCAACCGGCGCCAAAGTCGTGTACACCCTGACCTTCACCACCACCACCGGACCCGGCACGGAGGTTCCCGCGCTCTTGGACTCGTTGAGTGTGGACGGGACTCCGGTGGCCGGTTTCCTGCCCGAACGCACCGACTACACCGTGTGGGTGGCCGATGCCGAAGAGGCTGAGGTGACGTGGGCGGCCGCGCCGGAGGTGTCGGTAACCGAAACACGCACAGGCGATCGGGTGCTCCTGAAAGTGGTTGGTGCCAGCGGTCAGACGGACTACACGGTGACGCTCACTCACCCGATCGCCACCGCCGTCAGGCCGCAGTCCGACGAATTCGACGGGACAGCGCTCAAGAGCTTCTGGTCCGTGGAAAACCCCAACACCGCCACGCTGAATGCCTCGGTGGACGGATCGCTGTCCATTCAAACTGAGCATTACGACTGGTACGGGACAGCGACAGGGTTGAGGAATGTAGTAAGTCAGCCCGCCGGCGGCGATTGGACCGCGATCACCCGTCTCACCACCAACGCCATGCCCTCTGCGAACTATCACCAAGTGGGGGTCATGGTTTACCAGGACTCCAGCAATTACGTCCAGCTGACTTACAAGTCTGAGGGAAACCGCCGATGGAGCCGCGTCCATGAGACCGGCGGCGCAGTGGCCCAAACCAACGTCACAAGCGATGTGCCCACCGCGGTTGGCCCGTTCTTGATTCGCGTCATCAAGAAGGGCAACACCTACAGATTTGCCGTTGCCCGGTATGACGTGAACAACCGCGCACCCCAAAGCTGGATGGATATTGGGACCGAGGTGACCACCACGTGGACCAATCCGAAGTTCGCGCTCGTTGCCATGGACGGCACCAACGGTAGCGGGCCGAGCCCGATTATCGCGACCTATGACTATGTCCGGTTCTATGAGCCGAACGAGGTCGGGCCGAGCCTGCCGGTCAGCGACGAGTTCGACGGCACCACTTTGGATACCGCGGTGTGGGGTGTAGATGGCACGCAAACCGCCGATTTGACTCACCCCGACGGCGCCGTCCAGATTGTGACCGGCCGGGGCGAATGGAACCGAGCCAACGCCAATCTGCAGAATGCGGTGTTCCAACCCGCTCCAGGAGATTGGGAGGCGACCACCAAGATGTCGTGGTCGGCCCGGCCGGGCGGGAGCTGGCAGCAGATCGGTGTCATGGTCTACGACGACCGAGACAACTACGCCCACCTCATGCTCGAGTATCAAATCGAAACCCGCTTGACGGTCAAAGCCGAGGTGGCCGGGTCCAACGATCAGTTGGGTGTTGTTTCGACCCGCGTTTTGCCGCCCACTGGCCCCGGTGAGGGCCTGTTCCGGATCACTAAGCATGGGTTCACGTACAAGTTCGCGGCGTCCTTCGATGGAGGCCGGACGTGGGCGTATGTCAGCCCGAATGCCACCCAAGAGTTTGTTTTGCCGTTCCTCAATCCGAAATTCGCTTTGGTGGCGATCGCGCCGGGAAGCGCGCCCGTGCTGACCGTTCAATACGACTACGTGAGGTTCGCGCCGCTCGGCCTGCCGACGGCCACGATCTACGCCACGGGTGATTCCCGGGTCAAGGCGTATGAGCAGGCCATCTACCTATCGAACGGCTTGGCTCCTCAGGTCAGCAGCGATTCCGTCGGTGAGCCAACCGCGCTTGGATCGCACGTCGCGGCCTCGGCCGGCACTGGGCGGACCTCGGCGTACACCGTCGATGTCGAACATGGCGACTACTACCTTGTCGCGCCCAGGATCGCGGCCTCCGCGACCGGTGACGTGACCGTGGGGTTGAGCCTGGACGGCGAGCAACTGTCCGCGTTCCAGCATTCTGGGGGAACGGGCTCCAATGCCACCTTCCAGACCCTGCCAGCGAACCTGGTGTACCTGCCCGCAGGAACCCACACGCTGACCGTCGATTACGGCGCCGGCGGATTCAACCTCAACTATCTTGTGTTCTCGCGGGCCAACTCGACGGCGGACCTTGAGGACCTGGCCGATGCCATAGCCGAGGCCAAGGCGCTAGTTGAGCGGGAATACACACCGGACAGTTGGGGCTATCTGACCGCAGCGGTGTCCGCCGCTGAGGCCATCTTGGTCGACTCGTCGGCCACCCAAGGCCAGATCGACGGTGCCGAGGCGGCCGTCCGCGGCGCGATCACCGCCTTGGCGCCCGCCATCCCCGCCATGTTGGATGTCACTGGCTCACCCGTGGTCGCGTTCACCGGCGGCGAGTCCCGCTTCCCGGCGGTCGCGACCGGTTCTGCCGGTTCGTGGTCTGGGGTTCCGGACGCTTTGTCATATCAGTGGCTCCGCGACGGCGAGCCCATCGCCGATGCCACAGGTGTGATCTACGCGTTGACGGTGGACGATGTCGGCACGGAACTGACGCTTGCGGTCACCGCTAGGACTGTGGGTCAAGTGGTGGGCGTCGCCGTCTCCGACGGCAACGCGATCCGCCCCGGCGCCGCCCTAGCCGCTACCGGCGCCCCAGGGATCGCTGGGACCGCCCAGGTCGGTGCGACTTTGACGGTTGAGCCAGCCGAATGGTCGTTCGCCCCGGCAAACGCCACCTACCAGTGGTTGGCCGATGGCGCCGCGATCGCCGGAGCGACAGCAGCCACCTATGAGGTGGTTCCCGCAGATCTGACCAAACGCCTGTCCGTGATCGAAACCGCGACCACGGCCGGTTTCGAGGATGCGACCGTTAGGTCCGCGGCAACACCGGCCGTCGTGGCGGGAGCACCCTTGGTGTTCACCCCGGCTGTGACGGGTACGCCGACGCGCGGCGAGACGCTGAGCGTCGCCACGGGCGTGAACCCGCCGTGGACCGCCGCCATCCAATGGCTGCGGGATGGAACCGAGATCACAGGTGAGACTGGCCCGACCTACGCACTGGCCGTGGCCGACATCGGACACCTGGTGTCAGTGCGGGTGACTGCGAGCCTGACCGCCTATGCGGATTCGGTTCAGTCCACGAGCGGTGAGTTGGTTGCGGCCGGTGTCGCCGATACCGCCGCGTTGAGTGAGCTCGTCGATGAGGCAAACGCCAAGATCGAAATCCGCTACACGACATCGACGTGGGATCAGTTTGAGTCCGCCCGGGACGCGGCCTCGGCGCTCGCGGACCGCGTGGACGGGTTCGATGCGACCGTGACCCAAGGTGAGGTCGATGCGGCGCGCGTGGCGTTGGCAACCGCACTGGCCAACCTCGACGAACGTGGCAACCCGGCCACGCTCGCCCAAGTGGTGACCCTGTTTGCCATCCCGTCGAGTGACGCGGACCTCTACACAGCGGTGACGTGGGCGGCCTATGCGACTGCCGTTGGCGCCGCCACCCCAATCGCGGCCGATGCTTCGGATTCGACTCAAGACGAACTCGATGCGGCTGGGTTGGCCGTCTTGCAGGCCTATGTTGGACTCGAACTGAAGGCCGTCCAGCCGGATGTTTCGGAACAACTCGACGGTTTGCTCACCGCGTTGGCAGCGCTCGACCTGGTCGAGTCCGCTTTCACGGCCGCTTCGTGGGATACGTTCGCCGAGGCCCGCGCGGAGGCGACCGCTGTGCTTGAGGCCACCGTGCCGCCATCGTCCCAAGAAGAGGTGTTGGCGGCACTCGACGCACTCCACGCCGCCCTCAGTGGACTGATTCCGCGAGCGGACCTCGGTGAACTGTCCGGCGTCTTGCTGGCGATCGACGAACTCGGCCTGAGTCACGCCGATTACACGGCGGACTCGTGGGACGCGTACCTGGATGCTCGCGTCGAAGCGCGAGCCGTGATCGTGGCGGGTCCCGATGCCGTTGCTCAGACTCGCGTCGACGCGGCGTTGGCGGGGTTGCGCGCTGCCCTGCGCGGGTTGACCGCGCCGGTGTCCAAGGCGGGACTCGTAGCAGCGGTGGAGGCGTTGGACGCCTTGGTGTTGGAGTCAAGCCTTTACACCACGGCCACGTGGAACGCGTACAAGCTGGCCCTGGAGGCGGCCCGGGAGGCTCGAGCCGACGATGACGCCACGCAAGGCAGCGTCGACGCCGCCTTGGCTGGGTTGCTGGACAAAGCGGGAGCCCTGCGGTTCGCGACCATTGCGGACACCTCGGCCGTCGACGAAGCTCGAGCTGGCCTCGACGCCGCGCTGCGAGTGGCCGACTCCATCGGGGCGGCCGTCCATGCCACGCCGGCCTCGTTGGATGGGCTGCTCACCGCTCGGAACCGGGCCCGGGGCTTGCTGGGAGATGACACAGCGACAGCCAGTGCCCTAACCGCTGCGGCCTTAGAGCTGGCCGCGGCCGTCTCTGGCCTGATTCCAGCGGTTTCGACCACGGCTTTAGCTGCGCTGCTCGATGCATCGCGGGGCTTCGCCGAAGCGGACTACACGACGGACACGTGGGCGGCTCTGAGTGCGGCCCAGGGGCAAGCGACGAGTGTTCTAGGCCCGAATGCGACCCAGAGTGCCGTGGATCAAGCCGTGGGCGCGCTGCGCTCGGCGATCGCTTGCCTAAGGCCAATAGTCTCGGCGGCCTCGCTCCACACCGCTGTGATGGTGGCGGATGGACTCAACCTCGACGCGGCGGCCTACACCGAAGCGTCGTGGCAGGTGTACCTCGACGCGTTGATCGCGGCAAGGGCAGCGTTGGCACCTGGTACGAGCCAGGCCGACGTGGACCACGCAGCCGAGGACTTGAAGGCCGCGGCTGGCGCCTTGGCGCGCTCGATACCTGAACCCACGCCAACGGTAACCGTGGCTGTGCCCGGTCCGGTTCCTACCGTCATCGTCACCGTGGCGCCGGCCGCACCGGCGCCGAGCGCGCCTGCACCGGCGCCGACCGGTACCACGACCACGCCTCCGGTCACAGGCGACACTGGCGGAATCGCTCCACCCGACAACGGACCCGGTGCGGGCGCCATCGTTCGGGTCCAGGCCTCACAGAAGACCGTCCGGTTGGTCAAAGGCAAGAGCGTGCGGATCGCCGGGTTCGGGTACACCGCGGCCGGTTCGCTCACCAAGGTGTCTTGGTCCACGTCCAAGGCTTCGGTCGCGAAAGTGTCGGCATCTGGCAAGATCACCGCCCGCAAGGCGGGGACCGCCATCGTCACCCTCAAAGCTGGCGGCAAGACCGCCAAGGTGAAGGTGACCGTGGTCGCCAAACGGCCGTCCAAGGCGACCGTGACCAAGGTTCGGGCGCTCGGAGTGCCCAAGACCCTGGCGGTCGGCAAGACCAACCAGGTGACGGGTCGGTGGACGCCGTCTACCGCGGTCGGTGCGAAGGTGACGTTCAAGTCATCGAAACCGGCAGTGATCGCTGTCGATAAGACCGGTCTACTCACCGCGCTGGCCCCAGGTGTTGCGAGGATCACCGTCATAGCGGGCGGGA
>JAIRXV010000261.1 GCA_031268115.1 Bifidobacteriaceae bacterium | reverse complement strand
GCCTGCTTCTTGCCCTGGATCGAGGTCATATATAGGTAATACACCATCGGCGGCCGAAACCGCAGGCGACACGCCGTGTTTGGGTCAGAAAACGACTTAGGAGGGAAAGTCAGGCTAGGCGCGCATGGCCATATCTTCCAACACCCCATGCACCCCTTCCAATTCCCAGATGGCGTTCGCTCCGCGCAGCGTCCCCGAGTAGGTGCCGTACATCTGTGAGTAGTGAATCGCGGCGAAAACTAACTGTTGGTCTACCCTCTTGTGCCCGATGGGGGAGAAGGCTAAGTCTAAGCGCCGATCCGCCGATCGCACTTCCCATCTGAGCGGGGAATTGTCATGTACTTCGACGAATTCGACATTCGCTAGCGGCTCGGCGGCGTCCGGAGTCCAGATGCACGATTCCTCCTCTTGCCCAGGGAGGGATGGGCGGATTGCGAAATTGGCCCCGGCGTAGCCGCCATTGACGGGCAGTGCGAAGGTTCCCCAAGTCCACGTGGTTCGGTAGGGCAGATGCGATTTGTGCTCATCCAAGATCGCAAAGTCTACGGCAGGGTCCAAGGTGTACTCGCGGTCGCCCACCCGGACGGCCCCGCTGGCCGGGAAGATGATCTTATTGGTGTACATGGACCCTTTTGGTAGGCGCGTGGAGACAACCAGTGGGGGACCGGCCCCAGCGACATCTAGGAGAATCTCACCGCTCACCCGGGGGCCTGTGGTGGTGTCGGCCAGATCGAGAGAAAGCGCGATCTGGCGGTCATCGAGCTCGTATCCGATCCGGTATCCTTTGGCAGCAAAATCGACCCTTGAATGCAGGAGGTCGGAGGGCAACTTGACAGCGCCGGGCGGGCGGTTCGCGGCATGCTGCGCAAGGGTCTTGTGCTCTATATCGTACAAATACCACTCCGAGCTGAGCAGGTATTTGGCGTCTTGGATGATCATCGAGGAGAAGAACTCACGATGTGTGATGGTAAATCCGGCCCATTCCTTGGTGCGGAAGGATTCAAAGGCGCCCTTCGCGCCGGAGAACGCTTGGGTCGGGTTGGCGCAGTTTGGCGTACGCAGGAAGCGACCCCAATGGCGTTGGCCGTTCTCGACAACACTGGCGGCGGTAATCATGGACCTCACGGTAACAGCCACGTTGACGTGGGGGCCGGCGACATCGCGGCCTCGAACTGCGCCACCAGGCAGATGGGCTCGCGCGATCTACTTATCGACCTGCTCGAAGGCACCCTTGAGGTTCCCCTATCTGTGGAGCTGGTACGGGAAGCGCGCTCTACCTATCGACCTGCTGGAAGGCATCCAGGAGCTGGGCCGGTGAGGGAGCAGATAGGTGCGCGTGGATCGATCCGTCCACGAGGATCACCACGCGATCGGCCAGGGCCGCCAAGTCCAGGTCGTGGGTCACCATGACTACGCAGGCCCCGTCTTGCGCGGTCTTGACCAGCAGGTCCATAACCTCTCGCCCGGTGCGAGTGTCGAGCGAACCCGTGGGTTCGTCCGCGAAGACGATGGCTGGGCGCGCCAGGAACACCCGGGCCAGGGCGACACGCTGCTGCTCGCCGCCGGACAATTCGCGGGGCAGAAAACGCGCCCGTCCCCGGAGTCCCACCTGCGCAAAGGCGGCAGCCGCGGCGTCCCGATCCACCCGCTTGCCCGCCATCTGCGCAGGCAGCATGGCGTTCGCTTCCGCATCGAGGGAGCCGATCAAGTTGAACCGCTGGAACACGAAGCCAACGTGCTGGCTTCTGAGATCCGCCTGCCGATCGCCGGTGAGGGTACCCAGATCGGCTCCGAAGAGGCGAATCTGCCCGGCGGTCGCCGGTTCCAGGCCCGCCAAGCAGTACAGCAGCGTGGTCTTGCCGCTGCCGGACGGCCCCACCACGGCAACCACCTCTCCAGCGTTTGCCGCAAAGTCCACGCCTCGCAGCGCCATCGTCGGGGAAGCAGTCCGCCGTGGCGCCGAATAGCTCTTAGCCAGCCCGTTCGCTTGGACTAGCGGTTGCGATGCCATATGGATTCTCCCCTTTCGTGTGCGCCCTACGGGCCCGGCTAATCGGCCCCGAGGATTCGCATCGGTTGACGATTCGCGACCCAGGCGGCCGTGGGCAGGGCGACGGCCAACATCAAGACCAGGCCACCGCCAACAATGACGAACGGCGGCAAAGGCAGACCGACCCAACCGGCCCCGGGGACGGGCCCCAGGCGGAGGGCCAGCGCGAACGCCGCGCTGTTGAGGGCGAGGGCGAGCGCGGCCGCGAGCGCGGAGGTCACCGCGTACATGAGCGACTCGAAGATGGCCCCAAGAGCGAGGCGCCCCCGCGAGGCCCCGGCGACGCGCAATAGAACAGTGTCGCGCACCGTATTGGCGCTGGTGGCGAACAAGACGCCGGCCGTGGCAACGGCTGCCACGAGCACGGGACCGCCCGTGAGCGCCACAACTTGCGCGATGGGTAAGCCGTTGCCCTGGAAGGGCTGGCCCAGTGCCTTGGCGGCCGCGCGCATCTGCGCCACCCACCCGTAGAGCGCACCTACGGTTCCTGTCGCGACCGCCAAAGGAACGACGACCGCCGCGGAGAACCCCG
>JAIRXV010000213.1 GCA_031268115.1 Bifidobacteriaceae bacterium | reverse complement strand
AGGGGTTGCACTTCCTTGCCAGCACACTACGGCCAACCCGGGCACGAACGGTACCGTAGAACGCACCAGCGAGAACTTGCCACACCAGGTTATGGGGTGCACAATAGACGGTGTGCCGTTGAGATTCTCACGCAAAGCCGACAAACACGGCGTACCGCGCCGATCAGCCTGGTACGTGGTCATGACCGTCAACGGCAAGCCCTTCACCACCACCTGGGGCGAAACCGGGGCCTGGTACCGAGGCACCGACGATCGAGGTATCGCACTGGAAGTCGGAACAGTCCAACGTGGCCCACACGAAATGGTGATCCACGCTATGCCCACCGAACACCGCCACAACCACGGGAAGTGACCGCCATGCCCAAGATGACACCAGCCGAAGCGCTCGCCACACTCACCACAATGACAGACGACGACTTCCCGACAATCGATCCCACCCAAGACATAGACGAAACGCAAGCCGCACGCCTCATCGAAGCAGGACGCAAGACAGTCGGCAGGCCCTCACTCACCGCGCCAGGAACCCACTCACCGCAACTCACACTCCGCCTACCCGAAGCCATGAACATCCGCCTCAACGACGCGGCCATGCGCACTGGACGCCGCCGCTCCGACATCGCCAGGGAAGCCCTAGAGCAATACCTGTCACCCACACGACCCAGTCCCCACCACGACCGCATCACCACAACCCCCTGACCAGCACAAACAACCTCGACACCCGCCGCACGGCACAGCGAAACCCCGGGTCAGAGGGGGTGACTCCCCGGGTAGGGCTGTGGCAAGAGTCGCTGTCGGGGCACCAAACCCCCACCGCTTCATGGTGGCGTCCCGCCGTGTGGCCCCACAGACCGATCTCAGTGCGACGATCCGGCCCTCCCCTGGAACAAGACCCGAGGCTACAGCCCCGACCCGAACTCTAATCGCCAAACCTGAACCACAACGGGTCTGGGTACCTGGGAACCCGAATCGTGGTACCCGAGGTGTAGTCTTGGAGCGTGGCTGTGACGATCAAGAACCCACGGACAATTGAGCTTGTGCGGGAACTGGCCCGCGCCACCGGCCAGACTCAAGTCGCTGCGGTGACACAGGCCGTCAGCCGGGCAATTGAGGAGTTAGCCGAGCCTCACGAGGACCAGCTGGCAGCGCGTCGCGAGCGTCTTCAAGGCATCCTTGAAGAAGCGAAGGCCGCGCGGCGGCCCGGCTACCTGGCTGATTCCAAGCGCCGCGAAGCCGACTTATTCGGGCCAGATGGGTTGGCGCGATGATTGTCGATACTTCAGCGCTGGTGGCGGTGTGGCGCGACGAAGCCTACGCGGCGGAGATCCTGGATGTGCTGGTCACGGCCAGCACTCGGGCGATTTCTGCGGCTTCGCTGGTAGAGGTTTACTGTGTCCTCGACGATCGCAGCGATCCAGCGGAGCGGCGCCGTCTTGACAGGTTTCTAGACGAGTTGGGCGTCGATGTGCCGCCGTTCACGTCACGGCAGGCCGACCTCGCCCGGCAGGCCTATCGCGACTACGGCCGTGGGTCTGGCCATTCGGCGGCCCTCAACTTTGGCGACTGCTTTTCCTACGCTCTGGCCGCAGAGCGGGCAGAGCCCCTGTTGTTCGTCGGGCAGGACTTCATCCACACCGATCTCCAGCCAGCCTGGCTCCCCGCAGACAGAGACCAGCTCGACTGACGCCGGGCGGTCAAGCGGGGCTCACGGTGGCGGATCACGGAATCTGAGTTGGGGCGCTACCGTTGGCGGGTTTACGCGGACACGGTAGCGGTCATGGCTGGTGATTTCTGAGGCCTGCTTTCGGGTCTTCGTAGACGCTGACGTGGTGGCCGCGCCGCTGACCCGCACGGTGTTGATCCTCGCAGGGACCCATCCTGGGGAAGCCTTCGTGCCCAGGTGGAGCCTGACCGTCGAACCGGAGGCGAATCGGCATTTGCGGCCGGGGCAGGCCCTGATCGACCAGGTCCGGGAGCGCTGCGAACGGGGCAGCGAGGTCATAGTGCCGGCGGTGCCGCCAGCGCCCGTGGCACCACCGATGGCTATTGGGCCAGGTCTCACGGGGTTGGATACCGGCGTCCGGCAGCCGGCCTGATCCTCGGGCTCGTCCCAGAGGTCACCCTCCCCGTGATGCCCGAGATAAGGACCGCTCTGGACCAGCGCAAGACGCTCATGGAGCAACGGGCAACCCGCATGCCCGGTCCGCCATCGACTCGCGGCAACCATGGGTCGAGGCGATGGGAACTCGTCCGGTCAATCCGGCGGATCGGAAGCATTGGACGCGGGCAGTCATCACCATCGCCGCTACTGGGACCGCTGGGGTGTGACCGCGCGCAAACCGCTGAGCTGTGTCGGACGCCAGCAACACAGCTCAGCGAACGGACCTCGCCCGTGCCCGGGCCGTCGTGGCTTCGGCGGTGAGTGAGCGGTCGTGTTCCTACTATCCGATCCAGACGTCCTCGCAAAGGGCGGTGCCTCATTGAGGAAGGCCGTGAACATCAGTGAGTCTCGTGCCTCGCCTTGCGCAGTGCTTCGGTGTGGCCCTCCACATTGTCCTGGTGGAGACTGTCGGCCACCGCCTGCTGGGTGGCCTCGGGCCGCACCGCACGCTGAGTGGCACGCCTGCGGCGTTGAAACGCCAAGACGTCCTCCAGACGCAGCATCCGGTGGCGGTGGGGCTGTTCGCAGGGGATCTCGCCGTCCTCCAAGAGACGAACCAGCGTGGGCCTGGAGATACCCAGCATCTGGGCGGCTTGGCTCGTGGTCAAACGCATCGACACCGGCGCCACCGTGACTGCTGCCCCTTGAGCGAGGGCCTTGACGACAGTGACCAGCACCGCGAAAACCTCGCCGGGGATGGGGGTGGACGTTCCGTCTGGGGCGGTCAGTCTGGCCTGACGGTGATGCGTGGCGAGGAATTGGGAAACGTTTTCGACTTCGGCGCGATCCGGGGGTGGAAGGACGGTGTCTTGGGTGCGGTCGCCATCGGCCAGCAGTGTGGTGGTCATGGCCTGAGGCTCGCACTGTGACGGCCAAGACGGCGCGAACGACCACAACGAACACGCGGATTGTGAGCAGATCCTGCTGACCCCGGGACCGATTGGCCGACCGCCTAGGCCCCAATGTCAGTGCCTGGTTGTAGTGTGCGTGCTGGCTTGAGACCGGGAAGGAGGCACGGCAGGCGATGGGCGATCAGACACCGGCGTTGGACGCGCTGAGGCCGGGTGTTCGCGTGCGGGGGCTGGTCCCCGGGCTGGCGGCGACCGTGGTCTCGGCCCAGCCGGTGGACGATGGCGTCGCCCTGGTGGTCTTCCGGGATGCGGCGGGCAAGTTGGCTGAGCAGTATGTGTCGCAGGCCCAGGCCCGCGCTTTGACGGTCCTGTCCGATGTCGATGCGGCACCGAGTTTCGACGGTGACCCCGCTGAGTTCCGGATGGCTGCTGAGGCGCTGCGGATCCAGTACGCCGCGTTGTATGACCCGATGGTGGCGGTGAATTCTTCGGACGTGGAGCCGTTGCCGCACCAGCTTCGGGCGGTGTATTCCCACTTGTTGCCGCAGGTGCCGTTGCGGTATCTGCTGGCCGACGATCCGGGTGCGGGCAAGACGATCATGGCGGGCCTGTACCTGAAGGAGTTGTGGCTGCGTTCG
>JAIRXV010000192.1 GCA_031268115.1 Bifidobacteriaceae bacterium | reverse complement strand
GAGAACTCGTGGCAGACCGAACCGTGAAGGACGTTTCGGAAAAGCACCGGATCGGCTTCGGGACAATTCGCGTCCAGAGCCGCCCGAACTTCCGCCGCGCCCGCCGCCCGCACCTCGGCCAGCTTTTCGGTAACATCCTCGCGCGGTCGCAACAGCTTCAAATGGCTCGTTTGGTGTTCGTCTGACGGATGCAGAACGCTGATTCGCACAAGTCGGATTCGGCCAATCTTCTCCATCGCCGCCCGGGCTCTCGCTATGGCCGGCTCATACATCTTCATATACCCAACTTGAAGCACAAGTCCTCGATTGCGGGCGTCCATCGCATCGCGTTCGGCCCGCACCGGATCGTATGAGTAGGGCTTCTCAGCGAATACGTGCTTGCCTTCGCTCAGCGCGGCGCGCGCCAACCGATCGTGCGCGCCTGCTGTACACAGTTGCACGGCGTCAATGCTCGGGTCGGCGAACAGCGCCTGCGGATCCGCGGCCACGCGCGGGTGGGGCTCGATGCCCGCAGCGACGCGTTCGGCCAAGTCCCTCGACAAGTCGCACACCCCGACAATCTCAAACCGATCGGGCATCGCCCGAAGGTTGGGCAGGTGCGCGCTCTGGGCGATCAGGCCCAGACCGACGATCCCTAGACGGATCGGACGGGACCCATCCATTGCGGTACTCATCCTTTTACGGCCCCTTCCGTGAGACCCTGTATGAACCGGCGTTGCAGGAAAGCGTAGGCTATAACCACTGGCAAAGCCACAAGTACCGCGGCCGCCGCTATCACCTCTGGCTGCGTGTTCCTTTCCGCCCCTGCAAAGAACGAGAGGGAAAGCGGGGCTGTTTGCACGGCGGGGTTCTGCGGCAACAGCACCAACGCCAGCAAGAACTCATTCCAGGTGTACAGGAAGATCAAACAGCTCAGCGTCGCCAGCGCGGACGATCCCAACGGGAACACAATCCGCGTGAAGGCCTTCCAAGAATTCGCCCCATCGACTGCCGCCGATTCTGTAAGCTCCTTCGGCAGGGCGGAATAGTAGGTGGTCATCCACATGGTCGATAAGGAGAACGAACTGGCGATCTGCGGCAATATGATTGCCCAATAGGTGTTGAGCAGTCCCCAACCCTCGAACATGTCGTAGAGGGGCACAATCCGAGCCTCGGCTGGCAGGACCAACCCGATCAGCAGCACGCCCATGATCGCTCCGCGCCAGGGAACGTCGAGCATCGCCATCGCGTAGCCCGCGAGCGAGGCGATGGCACCGGTAACCACAACCACACCAACGGCGACGATGGCGGATGACACTAAGGAATGGGAGAAACCGCCTCCCACCCAGGCCCGAGTGAAGTTCTCCAGTGTGAAGGGGCCCGCGGCGTTCGATCCGGCCGCCGGGCCGAGCGCGTGCCGCACGATCGACACGAATGGGTACAGCGCGATCAACGCTCCAAGGATCAGTGCGCCGTGGCCCACGAACGATTCGATTCTGCGCGATGTCATGGCCACTCACTTCCTCTGGCGAAGCAGGGCTTGAATGCCCCCGGTTAGCAGCAGTATCAGCGTTGTCAGGACCACACTCGCCGCGGCCGCGTAGCCAACCTGACGCGTGACGAACGCCCCTTCGAAGATGAGGTAGGAGGGGATCAGCGTCGCGTTGCCCGGTCCGCCCGATGTGGTGTTCCACACGATGTCGAAGTTGCGCAGCGCCGCGGTCACGGTCAGGATCAACGCGACGGAGATTTCGCCCCGCAAGCCGGGCAACGTCACTGCCATGAACTCCTGAAAGGGTCCAGCGCCGTCTAGTTTCGCTGCCTCATACAGGTCTCGCGGGATTTTCTGGGAGCCGCCGATGAATAGCACCATGCACAGGCCGTACATGACCCAAGTTCCGATCAGACCGACGGCCGGTAGGGCGGTCTTGAAATCGCCCAGCCAGGCACGGGTCCACGAATCCAGACCAATCGCTTCCAAAGCCGCATTGATTGGACCCGATTCGGCGTAGATCCAGCGCCACGCCACCGCAACCACCACCATGGCCAGGATCTGGGGAATGAACAGCACAGTCCTTAGAAGGCCTAGCAGGCGGATCCGCACACGTGTCATAACCCCCACGATGACCAGACCGACGACAACCGGGATGGCCGCGTAGAAGAGAATGAAGGTGAATGCGTGCGCAAACGTCGACAGGGCGTCTTCGGAAGTGAATATCTTGATGTAGTTCTTCAGCCCAACCCACTTAGCCGCCGTGATCCCGTCCCACTTGTAGAACGAATATTGGAACGTCTCGATCAACGGCCAGAGTGAGAATGCCCCGTAGAAGGCAAAACCCGGAAGCAAGTACAGCCATGCGGTGGTTCGCAGCCGGTGGGCCCGGCGTGTGGCGGGGCGAGACCTCAGCGCTCGCCCCGCCACACGCCGCTTTTCGGGCGCGGCTACATCGCGATGCCCGAGGCTCATGGTCTATTCCTTGCGTTCCTCTTGAAACTCCTCCCAGTTTCCTTGGACGTTGGCGACGAACGTGTCGACATCGATCTGACCCGCCAGAAGCTCCTGGGCGTTGGTGCCCAGTTCGCGCTGCATGGTTGGCGATGCCCAGTCCAAGAACCCGATGAAATCGCCGCCCTCGAACAGCTGGTGAGCCGCCACGAGCATCGATTCCTGCAAGGATCCGGTTGGGGTGACCCCACCCAGATCCGCGACCGGGAGCCGGCCCTCGTCGGCGTATACCTGCGCGAAGTCCTTCGATGTCAGCATCCCGAGGAAGGCGATGGCCGCCCCTGGAACCTTGGATTTGGAGGAAATGGTCCACGGCGTGCCAAGCGTGCCGGTTGTCGCATAGTCCCCCGATGTCGCTTTGAGCAGGGCATAGCCGAATCCGTCGGGGCTTTCGGCGGAGATCTTGGCGCCATTGAAGGAGCCTCCGAGGAAGAAGACTCCCTCACCCTTGGCGTAGGCGGCCACGGCATCGTCCAACGAGCGGCCGTTATAGCCCTCCCCGAAGTACCCGGACTCCCCCCATTCCTTCAGTTTCGTCAACGCCTCACGCGTACCCGGCGTGTCGAAAGTGGCCCCCTCGGCTCCCGCCAACCAAGCGTTGATGGCCGCCGGATCGGCGTACATGTCGTTGACGATGCCGAACACGTGCGACCCGAGCGGATACTGGTCGGTGTTGCCCAACATGATCGGCAACTCCCCCGCTTCGCTCGCGGCCTTTAGGGCCGCGTCGAGGTCTCCGATGGACTCAGGCGGCTCAAGCCCCAATTCTTCGAGCTTGGCGCGATTGTAGAAAAGCCCTTGCGGCTGCGTGGCGCCTCCGATGGCGTAGAGAGTGCCAGAGCCCCACTCGCTCCCGTCCGGGTTCCAGGTCATCGTTTCCCAGCCCGATTCTGGCAGACCTTCGCTCATACCGTACGCCGCCCTGAAATCGTCCATTGGGCGGATCAGACCTGCCTTGACTTCGATCCCCATCATGGCGAAACCCTGGTTGGAGTTCGCCACGTCGGGCGGATTGTTCGAGTCCAGAGCGTTGATGACCGTTTCCATCAAGTCATCCCATCCCTTGTACGTCACTTCGACGGTGACGTTGGGGTATTGCTCTTCGAAGAGCGGAACCAGCTTTTCGAGGACTGTTTCCTCGCCCGCGTCTGCCCACACAGACAGGGTGATGTCGCCGTAGGCGGCCACATCCTTAGGGGTGACCGGCGCCGTGATATTGCTGAAATCACCGGCCCCACCGTCTTGGGCGGCACCGTCCGATGGTTCGACGGGTGCCGCGGGTTCCGATCCGGGCGGAGCGTCTTCGCTCTTCGACCCGGGTGCGCAGCTCGCCGTCAACCCGGCGATGAGTGCGGTCGAGACGAGCGCGGTAAGCACCCGCCGTCTGTGTTTCTTGGTGTTCACTGATGTCCCTTTCGACGTGGTGAATGTTCGGATTGACGATGTGAACGGAGCCATTCGCGGTTCCGGCGTTGTTCTTGGGCGACGTCCCGATACGGCCGAGCGGTGTCCGGGGATCTGTCCTGCTCCACCACGATCCAGCCGTCGAACCCGATGGCGTCCAGGCCGTCGAGAAAGGCCCCTAAATCGAGTGTCCCCTGCCCGAGTTCCCGGCTGATCTCGGCAATCGAAACCGCGGCGCCTGAGGCCACGAGCTGGGCCATCGCGGTCTCGTCGATGTCTTTAATGTGAACGTGGTCGATCCGTGGACCCCACGTGTCGAGCACTCGCTCCCACCGATCCCCGCCCCCCACGAGGTGGCCCGTATCCAGAGTCAATCCCAGGTCGGTTGCCTCCATCAGGCGGTCTAGATCGGCAGCGCGTTCGACGTGGGTGGCCAGGTGCGGGTGGAACGATGCCGTCAGTCCCCACCCGCGCACGGCGGCCGCGGCGGCCGCGAACACTTCGATCAGAGCGTCCCACTCCTCCGGCCCGGCGTCGCGGGGCGAGCCTTCGCGGGGCCGGCCGATCAGCGCCTTCAGCTCCGGGTAGGTCTCCTCCGCGAGGATGATCGGGGCCCGCCCGTCCACGGCGGCAAGCAGTTCGCACACCTGGTTGAGGGCCGCCCGGTCCGCGTCCAACTCATGGGGCGTGCCCAACGCCCGGATCGGGACATACGCTCCGGCCAGGCGCAGGTCGCGCGCGGCCAGGGCCTCGCCCAGCGCGGCGGGATCCTGTGGGAAGAGTCCCAGCGGCCCCAGCTCGCAGCCGTCGTAGCCGGCCGCCTGGCAAGCATCCAGAATCTCAGTCGCCGTGTGCCCGGCCGGCAGAGTGTTCGCTCCCCAAATGCCCCACGTAACGGGGGCGTTGGCGTAGTGCGAGGTCATGTCCGTCCTCCTTGTTCCTTGATCGGTACCGAAAGGTCCGCCACCAGACGTCGCGCGATGGCGAGCCCGCCCTGGACGGGCGCCGCCCTGAGCAGTTGGACGCGATAGCGCTCCCCGAGGCGGTCGCGGACTCGGGCGCCGAAGTCGCGGAAGTAACCGGCCTGATTCGCGAACACCCCGCCCGCGCACACGATGTCGCTGACGGGAGGATCGCCCATCGCCGCCATGGCGACCGTCTTCACCAGCCCAGCGATGTTGTCCTCGATCGCTGCCGCGGCCGCGGCAGACCCGGCGCGTGCGGCGTCGAAGACCGCGCTGGCGGCGTTAGACCAATCGCGCGCATCGGTTGCCAGCATGTAGCGGCCAAACTCGCGCGCATCTTCGAGTCCGAAGCGGCAAACCAACAGGTCGGTCGCTTCGTCCGCGCCCCCAGCGTCTTGGATCTTCAAACAATGCCGGGCGAGCGCTTTGACCAGGCCGCTGGCGCCGCCATCGTCCCCGAGCACCCAACCCCAACCACCCAACAGCCGGACCCGTCCATCGCATCGGTGCAGCGTCACCGAAGATCCGGTCCCCGCTATCACACCGATCCCGGTGTCCAGGCCCGCGGCGGGCACCACCAGGCCGGAATCGTTGGTCACGTGCAAAACCGGCGCCGATTCCTTCAGGACCTCCGCGAAGATGCGGGCCAGAGGATCGGCATCGATGCCGTGGACACCAGCGACGATGGCGGTCAGTGGCCCAATCTTCTGGCTCACCGACTCCACTAGGCCGCGCAGCCGTTCGGCCCGCTTTAGGCCGGTCATCTGGCTCCACCCGGCGTTCGGATAGACCCGGTCGAATAGGTGCTGGCCGCCGTTGCCGCCCTCGGCCAAGGCGTGGATCTTCGTGGCACCGACGTCCAGCGCCAGCAGGCGAACCCCAGGGTCCATCCGCCACCCGGTGTTCATCGAGTCTCCAACGATGTGGTCTTGGTGTCGATCCGACGGAAGGCCGGCTCATCCATGTCAACGCCTATGGCGGCGGCCACGTCCATGACAAAGTGCTGCCCGAGCAGCAGCAACGGCAGTGCCGCCACTTGCGGGGGCCCTAGGGCCCAGCCCAACCCCACGTCCGCGCCCGGCCCCGCGCCCCGCACATCGACAAACGCCACGTTGTCGCTTCGTTCGCGAAGCTGCTGCGCCAGTTGGGCCTCGCGCGCGCCGCCCAGGATCAGATGGCCCGTCGCCGCTGAGGCCGAGTCCATGGCGCCGTGAAGGTATTGGCGGGTCTCGAAGGCGGCCGACGGCCGGCGGGGACCTTCGCGCAACATCAGCCCGATTCCCTCCACCGCCGACGCCAGAGGGACCGGCCCCACCACATCGACGCAAGAACACGCCGCGAGCCGCCCGGCCACTTCGGTCAACGTGGGACGCACGGCGTCCACCTTTTGCGCGGCCTCATGGACGATGGCGTGCCAACCGTTGGTCTCCACGGTTCCGGCGAGCCGGTCGGCCAGCATCGTAAGCGCAAGAACCGAGCCAGTCAGCGTCACTGTCGCCACCGACGAATCCGACACGTTGCCGAGGTTGACGGTCCGGTCCGCGAGGTGTTCAAGCGGCGAGGGCGTGTAGTTGGTCAGGGCTATGGTTGCCCCGCCTTGGTGGCGGCGCATCGCGTCGATCAGCTCCGAGCTGCGCCCACTTTGCGACACCGCCACGGTCAACCGGTCCGGGGGGCTCGGGCGGTGCGCCAGGTCGGCCGCGCTGATGCGAACGGCCGCGTAGCCGGCATCGTCGAAGCTAAGCAGCGGGGAGGCGATGGCGGCGAAGCTCGCGCCGATACCGGCCAAGGCGATGGTCTGACCGCGTTTCACCGCAATCGGCACGTCGAGCTGGCCCGCTACGCGCTCCACCATCGCGTGCAGCGAGGCGATTTCGTCAGCCACGGCGGCACGCACGGGCCGCCATGCGCGGCTCCCGTACTCGATGGCCTCTACCACGGACTACCTCCTCGTTGGGTCCTCTCTGATCCGGCCTTAAGGTTACCAGCTTTAATAATGACTGTCGATGGCTATGATGTACCCGCAACGAGGGGAGAGCAGTGAACCAGAGTCCACAGGCAGCGCCTCTGCCGACCGTGGCAGCGCAGGCGCTAGCGGTCTTAATGGACCTGGGCACGGCCACTCGCCGGCAGATTGTCGAACGTTCGGGGATGAGCTTTCCCACCGCCACCCTCGCCCTCCAAGAGCTGATCGACCGGGATCTCGTCACTCAGTCTGGAAAACTCCAAGGCCCCCGAGGCCGCGCGACTTTGGCCTACCGGTTGGCCGGCCGGGCCGGCTGGGTGCTCGGTCTAGGCGTCGACGCTACGGACGTGCGAGCCCGCGCGGTGGCGCTCGACGGAACCGAGCTGTCCACCGCCGAGATCGCCTTCGAACGCGACACCCCACCGGCTCAGACCGCCCGGTTCGCCGCCGACCTCGCGTCCCGCCTTCGCAGCGACCTTCGCTCCCGCGGCGAGGTCCGCGCTGTCGCACTGGCCGTCAACACCTACGTCCCGCGCTCGTTCGACACTCCCGGGGTCAACGCACCCAATGCCCTGGCCCTGTGTTCGGGGTTCGCGCAGCACGCCGGCCTGCCGCCCTCAACTAGCCTCCTGATCGAGAACGATGTCAACGCCGCGGCCATGGCAGAACACGCCAACGGCCAAATGGTCGGTCACAATTACGCGGTCTACCTGCAATTCGGCCTGGGAGTAGGCGCTGGTCTCTTCGTTGAAGGCCAGCTTGTGCGCGGTGCGTTCGGCACTGCGGGAGAGATCGGCAGTTTCCCCGACCATTGGATCGGTCCGGGCGGCGCTGTGCCGACCCCGGGAGAGCTGGAACGCGCGGTGGGATCCCGCGGTCTGCTCGAACGCGCTCGGCCTGCCTGGACCCACGGCGAGGAAGAACTCTGCGTGGCGAACGTCATGGCCCGCGCCGAAGAGCCGGCGTTGGCTGAGGTACTGGCCGTCCAGGCCCAAGGCGTTTCCCGGGTCATCCACGCCGTCATGTGCCTCCTGGACCCATCGGTGGTCGTGTTGGGCGGTGAGCTGGCACAGTTCGCCGCTTTCACGCGACCGGTGCTCGGCAATTTCCGCGCCCTCAGTTCCCTTGCCCGGCTCGTTGTCTCGACCAAAGGCCTGATCGCACCCGCGGAGGGGGCGGCACTGGTGGCCCTCGACCACGCCCGGGCCCAAATGCTCGGGCCCACCCACCATCGCACTGTGCCAGACCCGACAACCTGGACGTGACCCGGCGCCCAGGCGTGTCGCTTTCGGGCTCCGTTTCGCGGCCTAGGGCCATAGGCGGGCGCAACTCCCATTATCCGAAGCCACCATATCGCAATTAGTTAAGTGTTAGAGTTTAATTAGTCGAGGCTTGCTTGGACTCGTTACAATCACCGGGCCGGCCCTCACCAGCTGGCGCGGTTGTCGGCCGGCCTTCGCCAGCTAAGGAGTTCCATGCTCAACCCCACGCAGCCAGACAACGGCCTCCCAGCCGCCGATGGCGCAGCACCCCTCTGGCGATTTGGCGCCATCGGCGTAGCGGGCGGCTTCCTTTCTGGCATGTTCGGTGTGGGAGGCGGCATCCTGATGGTTCCGCTCCTGGTCATAGTGGGCGGCCTCGATCAACGCAAGAGCGCCGCCACGTCGCTTCTCGCTATCATCCCAACCGCTGCGGCCGGCGCCGCCACCTACGGTTGGCGCGGCCAACTGTCCATCCCGATGGCCGCCATCGTCGCAGCGGGTTCCGTGGTGGGATCGTGGATCGGCGCGACCATACTGCGCCGTCTTCGCCTCGCTGTGCTGCGTTGGGCGTTCATCGCCCTTTTGGGAGCCGTGGCCGTCTGGATGGCGATCTACGTGCCAGTTCGCGGCGCCGAGGCCTCGATGACCATGACCGTCGCCCTGGGGTTGGTTGCCCTCGGATTGGCGATGGGGGTCACGTCCGCGCTGTTTGGGGTGGGAGGCGGGATCGTTGCGGTGCCCGCCCTCATGGCGCTATTCGGGGCAAGCGACCTCGTGGCTAGGGGCACGTCACTTCTCATCATGCTCCCCACCGCGCTGACCGGCACCGTCGCCAACGTCAGGGCGGGGCTGGCCGACATCAAGCGAGGAACGGTGGTTGGCCTCAGCGCAACTGCCGCTTCCTTAGCGGGATCCTCGTGCGCGTTCCTTCTCACCCCACGCCAAGGCAACCTCCTTTTCGCAGCGCTCCTCCTGGTCAGCGCCGTCCAATTGCTTCTCAAGACGCACCGTGAGCGCCGGACCGCCCCACCGATGTGACATCGATCACAAGGTTTCTCGGCGCGGCGGGAAGAAACCCAGGACCTCAATCGTCCAAACTATGAATACCCGATCGAGGTCGTGTCGCTTTGGGGGCGAAGCAGACATGATCTTGATCGGGTCCTTCTTTTGCGGCCGGAGTTGACCTTCGCCCCGAAGGCCGCGCTCCGCGCCGCGCTACCTTGGGGGGGTGGAGCCCAACACCCAGAGGCGCAGGGGTCGGCGGCCGGCGGGGCAAGACGCCAAGAGCGCCATCGTTGCGGCCGCCCGGGACCGCTTCGCCGAGTTTGGCTACTCGGGCGCGTCCGTCCGCTCCATCGCCCGCGCGGCCGATGTCGATCCGGCACTCATCCGCCACTACTTCCGGGACAAAGCGGGCCTATTCGCTGCTGCCTCAGACTTGCCGGTGGCCCGCGACGATCTCCTGGCCGAGTTCGAGTCCTATCCCCGCGACCGCCTAGGCGAGGGACTGGCTCGCGCCTTCTTCGCCGTCTGGGACACACCCAAAGGACACGAGCGGCTGAGAGTCCTCATCGCCACGGCGCCAGGCGAGCCCCAGACGCTGCGCGCCCTGTCCCA
Source organism: Bifidobacteriaceae bacterium (assembly GCA_031268115.1). GTDB lineage: Bacteria > Actinomycetota > Actinomycetes > Actinomycetales > WQXJ01 > JAIRRT01. The sequence goes on along the minus strand of JAIRXV010000192.1, from coordinate 353 downwards.
ATTTGCCAGCCTGGGCATCCTCGGCGCCATCGGCCAGAGCCTCGGCGGCGACAACGCCCATCTACGCGTCACACTGGCCGGCACGCACCTGATGGGGGTGATGCTCGGCCGGGTTATCCTCGGCATTGAGCCCATCGCCTCCCTCCCCCTGGACAGGCTGGTCGCCTGGGTCTCTCCCGGCCTGACGCGGCTGCTGACCGGCCCCGAACCCCCGCAGACCGACGCTCGCCGGTAGGCCCCCGGTCCGACGCACGCGGCGGTAGCCACCGGGCGGTAGCCACCGGGACTGACGCACCCGCTTCGCGGCCCGAACCGCGTCACATCCAACCCCAACCGCGTCACATCCAACCCCA
>JAIRXV010000321.1 GCA_031268115.1 Bifidobacteriaceae bacterium | reverse complement strand
CGGAAGTCGGGACTTGCTCGTTCGCCGCAGCCTCGACCGTCACCGCCACCGCTCCTCGACCCAAGGACCCTGCGGCATCGACTTGGCCGGCCCAGGAGTGAACGATCTCGCGCATTGAGGCGCTCGGGCGAGGGATCGCCTGCGCGAAGTCCCTCAACCCCCGGCCGAAGTCGTCCTGCGTCGCAGAATCCGGCCTCGCCTCTCCCTGAACCGGCCGCCGGATCGACCATTCGCTACGTGCCCAGGGCCATAACGCGTCCGCTACCGAACAACCCCACAACAGGCCAGCCCCTGTCGGGGCAGCGATTCGTGGTAGCGGCCTCCGCCTTCCCGGAGGTCAACGCTTCTGTCAAACGTCAACTCGAAGCCCGCGGAGCCAGTGTTTGGATGTTCGTTCACCGCTCACTGCCTACAGAAGTCCGCGACTCTCACACAATACCTGTCGAGGGCGGCCCCGGCGACATTAGTCGACAACTGGCTGACGCCCACAAGACCACGGGCCAGGCTACTGGCATAGTCTATTTGGCGGGACTTGGGGAACCGGTAGATGTCTTGACGTTGCCCAAGGATCAGTTTGAGGAACGCTGGAGGAAGCAATACAGTCTGCTGTTTGCAGTGAGTCGAGAATACTATCGCGACTTGATTGAGGCTGGAATAGCCGCAGTCTTCGCGGCTGTAACAAACACCGGTGGGGCCTTTGGGCTAAAGCCCATGGAAACAGGCAACGCTCTTGGCGCCCTCGGCGTCGGGTTTGCTAAGAGCCTAGCCAAAGAGATCCCCAATCTGAGACTCCGCTGCATAGACATTGGCCGTGCCTCGTTCGCCAATGCCGCGGACCTCTTAGTCAGCGAGCTGAGCGCGGACGACTCGGCGACCGACGACGATATAGCCTATATCGGGGGCCAGCGACATGTCATCAAGGTTGTCCCCGCCTCACTCCCCACGGCCACGGCCCTGACTCAGCCGGCATCCACCTCCCCGGGAGTGGTCGTGTTCTCCGGCGGATCGCGCGGAATCGCCCTGGAGTGTGCCATACGCCTCGCTGAACTGAGCGACTATCGGATCGCCCTCCTCGGAAGATCAACCCTCGACGATCCACTATCCCTGCCTTACCTCCACCAAGATGACCAGCGATTCTTGGAGCTGCAACCAACTATCCTCAGAAAGTTGCACGATACAGACCCAGATCTGAAGCCCGTAGAGCTTCAGCTTGCCTACAGACGAATCGCCAACAATCGTCGACTCTTCCAGGCGATCGCTCGACTGCGCTCGCGCTCCCTCCCAATAGAATACGTCACCTGCGATGTCACCGACCTGCAACAGGTCAAAGGCGCAATCTCAGACATCTCGCGCCGTTTGGGAACGGTGCGAGGAGTGGTCCACGCCGCCGGCCTGGAGTCCCTCGGACTGCTTCCAAAGAAGGACTACGCGTATGGCGAGCAGTTGGTCGGAGTCAAGGTCTCCGGGCTGTACAATCTCGTCAACTCCGTCAGCATTGAGGCATTGGATTTCCTGCTTGCATTCACCTCGATCTCCGGCCGTTTTGGAATGGACGGTCAAACGGACTACACCGCCGCATCCGCAATGCTATCTACCCTGTGCAGCCAGCTCGCCACACGCTATCGAGACACTCGGATTGTCGCCATGGACTGGACGGCGTGGTCCGGTACTGGAATGGCCACGCACGAGAGTGTTAGACAAATCCAGGAGGGTGAGAGAGGGCTCACGTATATGGACCCCGAAGAAGGCTGCGCGCACTTCCTGCGCGAACTCTCGTTCGGAGGAGCCAACTCTCAGGTAATGGTCTTTGGATCGCTGGGTTCAAACGAACCGCGTTCGGCGCTGGACTGCCTCACCGAAGACCGCCGCACATTGCGCTCTCCCATTAGCCGCGGTAGCGTGGTTGACGTGGCGGCGTACCCGCTGATCGACACGGCTTGTGATGTAACGCCAGAGGCTTCATCGGCTAACTTCCGCGAGTATACCCGTAGAATTGACCCGCGCATCGACCACTTTATGGAGGATCACGCCGTCAGGGGAATACCGACGCTACCCGCAGTATTTCACTTGGAGATTATGACGGAGGCCGCACGGCTGGCGACAGGCACAGAATCGCTCGTAATTCAGACGGCGACCTTCAAAAGGTTTGTTAAGTGCCGCCACGAACGCACGTGCGATTTGCTAGTCGAGACTCGCATCAATGGCGATGAAATTGTCGCGGAAGTCTTTGCCGACGTGGTCGATCCCTCAGGCTCCATATTGGTTCGCAAGCAGCCCAGGTCCCGCTCCGTCCTGACGGCCAGGCCGCGTGTCATTGACCCTGGCTTCTTCACGACGCACCAAGGGGACGTTGCCGACAGGGCGACAACGTTCGATCTCGACGCGTACTATGAGGCCGCGGCGCCATATATCGCCTTCGGGCCGAGTTTTAGGCTGCTAACGGACGCTTGGCGAACAAGCAAAGGGATCGTAGCTGGCTGGTTCCAAATCCCTCGGAATAGCCGCCTGTGGTTGTCTCCGGGCGATGCACGCCTCAGCACGGAGCCGGTATTGGTCGATAGCGTGGGCAGGCTTGCACTCATCGACGTCTACGACAAGTACGGCGATCACGTGGTTCCGGTTGAGCTGACGGGAGCAGTGGTGTTGCGCCACGCCCTGCCCGGCTCACAAGTGTTGGGCCGTGTGAAGGTCGCGCCTGAAGGCGATGACTCGTACTCGTTGACGCTGTTGATCACGGACCCCGATGGGGATCCTTTCCTTAAAGTCGACCGAATACTGCTACGGAGGATTGGGCACGATGACGCACATCAAGGTCTTGCAAAGACTCGTCATTGAGACAGGGTCGCCGTTGGGTGGCGAGCCCATCCGCAAGTTCGATGGCGGCCTGACTCTAAGCGTCAGGCCTGTCACGGACGGGCGGGCGGTTCTAGCGCAGAACTCAGCGCACAGGCTTAGTTCCTGGCCGGTAGCCTGCGAGCCAAGTCCTCTCAGCGCCCTGCGCCACTACAACCGCCGCGTTCAGTGGCTGACTGGACGGCTTTGTCTTCAGGACCTAGTGCTGGATCGGTGTGGGCCCAGCGCGCTCAATGCCAGCATGGTTCGCTCGTCCGCGGGCGGCCCCGAGGTGGTCGATCACTCTGGACATCCCGTCATTCCCGTCTCCATTTCGCACGACACGGCCCTCGCTGCGGCAGTCATGGCCCCATCCGCCTGTGCCGTGGACATCGAGGAGCGTTCCGCCCTTGGGACCGCCTGCGTAGACACGCTGTTCAGCCACCATGAGTGGACCGCTATTCGATCTTGCCTCGGCCACCTGCCCGAACCCGATCAACCCACCGTGTACTGGACACTGTTGGAGTGCCTCAGCAAGCTCTTCCACTGCCCAAGCCTCGGCAAGGGCAGGTTTCGATTAGTCGGCGGCGAGGGCCCCGCTGACCAAGCCAGCGCCAGCCCCCTCTATTTCGCGTCCACGGCTTCCGTCGGAACAGGCCTACATGCGATCTCTCTTTTGACTCTCTTATACAGTCGCCACGTTCTGACAATAGCCTCTTCGCAGACCTCTGGCGCCAGACCCGCAGAAGTCTTGGCCCACCCTGCGGTGAACGCACACAACCCGCTTTCGGAGCGAATTAGGGAGAAACTACGATGACCATCTCCGTTGGGAAACCTACCCAAGCATCTAGTGCTCCCATGCTCGTCGCAATCGTTGGGTGCGGCTGCGTCCTGCCCCCAACGTCATATTCCGTGGACAGATATTGGACAAATCTGGTAGCGGGCACGTCCGGAATCTCTCCGATTCCCCCCGAGCGGTGGAATCGGGAACTCTACGAGAGCTCTGATCGCGATGCCGCAGAGAAGACGTACTGTCTCTTGGGAGGGTTCATCCAGGATTATCGGTTCCCTTTGGAGCAGCACGGGCCCCACGGCAACCAAGCTATGCCAGAATCTGCCCACAATCGAACAGAATCACTGGCCATAGATGCCGCTTTGCAAGCGATACGTGCGGCCGGCTACGGCGGTGAGAGCCTCAGATCGAGCCGGTGCGAACTATATATCGGCAACATGTTGGGCGATGAGGCCCTGGCGCAGCACTCACTTCGCCATCGAGCCCGTGCGCTGTGGCAGACGATCGGCCCAGACGAGGTTCAGGCGACCACTTCCCAGCTGGAGGCCCTAAAAGGCGCTCTCGCAGCGGAGACCGAGCGGCGATTCGGCCCGGGCAACAGGGAGCCAAGCGCAGTTCTCTCCAGCGCAGCCGCGCCCACTGTCGCAGCAGCCTTGGGGCTCGAATGCCCTGCTGCGCTGGTGGACGGGGCGTGTGCATCTGGCCTCTTGGTGATTGACGTAGCGATCAAGGCGCTGCTCGACAGCGATCTCGATCTGGTAATAGCGATCAGCACAATGGGAAACATGGGGGTCCCCGGAAATGTCTCTTTCGCGAAAATCGGCGGGCTTTCACCTGACGGTAGCCGTCCCCTAGCGAAGGATGCCAACGGGCTTATCCCAGGCGAAGGCGCGGGAGCTTTCGTACTGAAGGCCCTGCCTCGTGCTATCGCTGACGGGGACAGAATCTATGGGGTCATTCGCGGCGTTGCCACTCGCTCGGACGGTGCCGGGAAGGCCATATATGCGCCGTCCACCAGAGGGCAGGTCGCTGCAATGCGGGCCGCGCTCCGCCAAGCGCGGGCGACTAGTGAGGACATCGACTACCTCGAAACCCATGCCACAGGCACCCCGACTGGCGACTCCACTGAGATCGAGTCCATTGTCCAACTACTTCAAGAAGACGCCCGCACATCTCCTTTGGTTCTAGGATCCGGCAAATCGCTTATCGGCCACGGCTTTCCCTCTGCCGGCGCGGCGAATCTCCTGAAGATCCTACTGAGCTTCGAGCACGAGCAATTCCTTCCCACATTCGCCGCCGATTCACCCAATCCCTTGATTACTACCCACAACGACACCCTGCAAATCGCCACAGCGAAAGAGGGGTGGCCGACTCCGCTGGACCGCCCGCGCCGAGCCTTGGCCAACGCTTTTGGGTTCGGTGGCGTGAACTCCTGTGTTGTCGTCGAGCAGTATTCGCCGCCGTATCACGACCCACTCGCCCAGGGTGCAGCGGCGACCCGACCTGAACCGGGCAGGGAAGCACTCGATTGCCTGGCCGTGGTGGGAGCGTCTGCCATGCTGCCCGGGCTCCCCGCCAGGCCCGGACTCCCTGACCAGGAGGAATTCAGATTGGCACGCCTTGGGTTCGAGGGCGGAGATCCAGACGCGGCCAAGGCGCTCGATTTCGCTCTCCCATCCAACAGAATCAGAATCCCGCCAAGTGTGTTGAAACAGACTGATAGGTCGCAGCAATTCGTTCTAGCGGTCGCCCTATCGGCGCTGAGCGATGCTGGATTGCTCAACGCCCGCACGGCCCAAGATCCCGATCGCATAGCCACAGTGATTGGTGCCGCTTCTGGGCTCGAAATGGCGCTGGAAAGAAACGAACGGATACGAGCTGTCGAATACCACGATCTAGTCGACGCCGCAGCGGCAACCTGCGCCCTGCCGGAGGATGCCAGGTCACGCTGCCATGATGTGATCTCGTCCTATCTGTCTGGAGGTTCCGGCCCCACGACCGAGGCGGCGCTGCCTGGCTATATGGACAACATTGTAGCCGGGCGCGCTGGCAATTGTTTCGATCTACGAGGAACAAACTACGTCATCGACGCGGACTTCGCATCTTTCGCGGCTGCATTGCGGTCCGCTAGATTGATTCTTCAGAACAACGAGAGCGATGCTGTCCTGGTGGGCGCCACAAACGCTCTTACGGCACCCGATGTAGTGGACCTGTGGAGCCGCCAAGTCGGAGCGCAACTGCGCCCCGTGGAAGCGGCCGTGGCGTTGGTCGTCCAACGGCCCACAGACTTGAGGGCCGGGCAACGGGTGTATGGCTACATTCAAGTCGAGGACCCAACGGTTGGCGCGCAGGGTGCCAAGGTGGATGCGTTCACGGCCTTCGCGGCAGATGGGGCCCTGTGGGTGGCCGAACAACTTGCGGGACTGAGATCCGCGAACCTCGGTGGGGATGCACTGAGAGCGGAGACGATCATGGGATCTGCCTTCTCCTCGCTCGGGTATCCCGTGAAGGTCGGTTCCACCCCTCAGTTCGCGGCTGTTCCAGAACTTGTCCGGTCGGCAGCAGAGACTGAGAGAGCAACGGGGGATGCCCGTTCGACTGCTCAAACTGAGGGCCCTTGGAGGATTGTCGGGCTCGAAGCGCGCAATCTTGACGAGGTCGCCCGGCGATTGCCGACCCTCACCGACCTGCCGACTTCTTCGACGGATGGCGCCCCACCGCCAGAAGGATCCCACGGCCGGTTCCGATTGGTCTTCGCGGTTAGCGACGACGCCGATACGCAAAGCAAAATCGATTGTATCAAACAGGTACTGCGGAGTTCTTAAATAGTCCTCTATAGGACATTCCCAATGATGGAGGCGAATCGGCCGTGGCCGTAAGACAGAATCACAAGCACAAGACAACACTTGTGGCCTATATGCTAGTGACATTCGGCTTCACGTGGGGATCCTGGAGTGCCTTGGTGGCGGGCTCGATTTCCAGCGGGGGCCACTACGGGACAAATTGGCTGTTTGTACTCGGCACTTTTGGGCCCCTGCTGGGCGGTGCGGCAGCCATTTGGGTTGGGGGCGGCAGAGCCCTAATCTTCCCCTGGGTCAAACGCATTGGTCGCATAGACCGCCGTTCCGCATACGCGGCGGCACTCGCCGCGTGCGGTGTGCTAGCGATGTGGGCGGGCCAATTGATCGCTGTCAGGGCCGATCCCGATCCGGCCGCCAAGTCCCTACCGATGAGCTGGGCCACTGTGTTCGCCCTCGCCGGCTGGATGGCGATGGCGGCCGGTGAAGAGGCCGGTTGGAGAGGTTGGCTCGGACCGTTCTTGATGCGCAGACTTGGCGCCGTCGGTTCGTCGCTCGCAACAGGAGCCGTTTGGACGCTATGGCATGTCCCGAT
>JAIRXV010000142.1 GCA_031268115.1 Bifidobacteriaceae bacterium | reverse complement strand
CCGTTCTTGGAGAACTTGGAGGGGACGTGTTTGCATTTGGTGGAGGACACGGCGGAGAACCGGGCGATAGTCAGGGCGAAGTTCCCCAGAGCCGAGATCGAATTCTTTGACAGTGCGGTTTAGCCATCGCGACTTTGATTGCGCCTGCTTGACTCCGGACCGTCCGGTGGCTGCAGTAGTCTGACTCGAAGTGGCAGTACCCGAAGTGGAGGGAGTTTGACGATGCGTGTCCGGTCTTGGGTTGCGATGGCGTGTGTGGCGGCGGTGGGTATGGGCACCGGTGTGTATTTTGCCAACCGCGGCCCGACTTGGCAGCAGGTGAAAGATAGTGTCCAAGCGGAGCTCGACGCGGAAGTGGTGAACTTCGACTTTCCGACGCCGGGTGATGGTGCTTACTTGATGTTGGAGCCCGCGAGGGGGGAGGAGATAGTATCGCCAGCAGATGTTGTGACGGCGATTGCGGTGGTGGATCGGCTCCGGTCTAAGTCGCAGCGCTTGAGTGGGGCATTGGACTTGAGGATTGACTTGCGCCCGGGTGGGCAGGTGGGGGTTAGGTGGTGGGATCCGGGGGATGGTTCAGGGGTCAGGCTAATGGTGATCGAGGATTTTCAGGGTCGATATGGCGAGTGGTTCTGTCAGTTGCCGATGTTGGAACGTTTGCCTGTGATGGGTCCGGGGAGCGACTTTACTCGGATCGGGGAGTGTAATCCGAATGCGCAGAGTCTGCCTATTGCGGCTTGGCAGGATTCGGTGGGTTGTGCGGGGATCGGTGCTTTGGGGCATTTGAAACGGCTTGATATCGGTGGTGCGGTGGCAGATCCACGCGAATTGCCGTTCTTAGAAAGTCTGGAAGGGGTGCGTTTGCACTTGGTGGACGACACGGTGAAGAATCGGGCGATAGCCAAGGGGAGGTTCCCGAGAGCTGAAGTTGAGTTCTTTGACAGTGAGGTCGGCGCGTCTTCGCTTTGATAGCGCCTGCTTGACTCCGGAGCGTCCGGTGGCTGCAGTAGTCTGACTCGAAGTGGCAGTACCCGAAGTGGAGGGAGTTTGACAGTGCGTGTCCGGTCTTTGGTTGCGATGGCGTGTGTGGCGGCGGTGGGTATGGGCACCGGTGTGTATTTGGCGAACCGTGGCCCGTCTTGGCAGCAGGTGAGAGATAGTGTCCAAGCGGAGCTCGACGCGGAAGTGGTGAACTTCGACTTCCCGAGGCGTTGGGTTGGTGAGGGTGCTTCCTTGAGGTTGGCGCCGGCGAGGGGCGAAGATGTGGTGTCGTCGGCGGATGTTGTGACGGCGATTGCGGTGGTGGATCGGTTCCGATCCAAGTCGCGGCGTCTGCGCGCGGACCCGGATTTGACCGTGGATCTGGGTCCGGGCGGATATGTGTACGCGAGGTGGTCGGATCCTGGTGATGGCCTGGGGGTCCGGTTGACGTCGATCGATGGTTTCGATGGTGCGTATGGTGAGTGGTTTTGTCAGCTGCCGTTGCTGCTGGATTTGCCTAAGGCAGGGCCGGGGAGTGATTTTAGTCGGGTCGGGGAGTGTAATCCGAACGCGCAGAGTCTGCCTATTGCGGCTTGGCAGGATTCGGTGGGCTATGCGGGGATCGGTGACTTGGAGCATTTAACGTGGCTTGGTATTGGCGGTGAGGTGGCGGACCCGAACGAGTTGCCGTTCTTGGAGAATTTGGAGGGGACGCGCTTGCATTTAGTGGAGGACACGGCGGAGAACCGGGCGATAGTCAGAGCGAAGTTCCCCAGAGCCGAGATCGAATTCTTTGACAGTGCGGTCTAGCCATCACCGCTTTGTGCTGCGCGAAGGAGCGTTGTCTCGCGCGGCGTAGCGCTGGCCGATCCGTAGGATCCGGCGTGAGGGGGTTCGGAGTCCACTTGACGAGTTGGAAAGTGGGTGGTTCACTTTCCGATGTGGAAAGTGCGCCCGGTCGGGCGGCTGCGGTGGGCGCGCCGGGTGCGGCCACACAAGGAGGGTTCATGGACGCGATGCCAACAAAGGATGAGGCCCGAGGCGCGCTGAAGGCCGCAGATGAGGCGCGGGATGCGCTGCGGCGGGCGGCCCGTCCTCCCACCTGGTATCTGATGCTGTTCTCAATCAACCCCGGCGCAATTGTCGGCGTCCAAGCGATCCCGGATTCAATCGGGTGGGTCGCGTGGGCCGTGCTCGTCGGCCTCATAGCCGTGGACTTGGCGGTGCTGGTGAGAACCCGACACAGCAGAGGAGTTCAGGGCGGACCTCGATGGTCATGGCGCGAGTTGCGTTATGTCGGAGCAGCATCCGTGGGCTTGATAGGGATCGCAGTTGGCGTGGTGTTAGCGCCTGAAGCCGCCGCCGGCACCGAACGGTGGTACGCCATCGCCGGAGTGGGTTTGGCGATTCTGACGTTCCTGTTGGCAACTGTTCTGTGGCGAGTGCCGGCTGAGTCGCGCGAGCGGGTGGCGTGAGTTGACGAAAGCCGTTTTCGACGAGGAGATTCATTCGCCCGTGCGCCTTCGCGTTTGTTCAATGCTGGGGGCGGCCGAGTCGGTGGACTTCGCAACGCTGAGCACGGCCCTCGGGGTGGCCGATTCCGTGCTCTCGAAACATCTCTCCCGCCTGGAGGAAGCGGGGTACGTCACCGTCGCCAAACTTCCGGCCGCCGGGCATATCCGGACCTGGGTAGGCCTCACCAAGTCCGGCCGGCGCGCGCTTGCGGAGCACCTTGCCGAACTGCGGCAAATTGCCGACGATGCCGGAATGTGAGCAACGCGCACCCCTCCCCTTCGCTTACCCAACCACCACGAAGAAAGGACCGGCGCCGATTCACGCAGACACCGTTGCGTCCGCGCGATACGCCGAGGCGCGGCGGCTAGCATCTGGGGCGGTGGGACCTTCACCACCGTCCCGGAGCGTTGCCCTTGTCAACGCCGAGCCGCCGTGCACCGTGACCGCTATACCCGATTCGCGGACCAGCCCGATTGCCCAGGTCAGCAGCGCCACCTGGTCCGATGCTCGGTGAAGGTCCACGTCTGCGCCGCGTTTGGCCTGATCGAACCGAGTATCGGTGGACCAATAGAGCAGTGGCACCCCGAACAGGTCGATTCGCCGCGCGCCGGCCCCGGCGCCCGCCAACACTTGTAGCAAACCGAATACGGCGTTGTAGCCGTGGAAAACACCCATCTGCGGATCGCGCGAGAATCCTTCATTTCCGAGCATCCGCAACCCCACTGCGGCCCTTGCCGCCGCAGGTGGGAGTTGCGGCAGCAGACGCTCGTTGAGTACCAATTGCCCGGCCCGGCTCAGGTGAGGCAGGAGGGTGCGGGCGCGGCGCGGCAAGAATCGCTCATCCTGCACCCAAACGAGGTCCGCGCGGCCACCTAACTCGGCCAGCAGCGTTAGGCCGGCGTTGACCGTGGCGATTGCGCCGCCATCGGGCACCGTACCGCTCCACATTCGCACGGTCGGGCCATTCCCGAGGACGATGACGTCCCTCCCCTCAATGGCCCCCCTCACCAACGAGAAATCACCGATCATCCCATTGCCTCCCGATATAGCTCGTCCCACAGGCCGACAATTCGCCCCGGTGCCAACCAACGCCAAAAGTAGGCGTGGGAATCGCGGCGCCAGCGGGCCAACCGGCCCGGATCTCGGGCAGCGGAACGGATCGCCTCGACCAACGTGGCGGGCGTGGCGTGAAGAAAAGGCGGCGGCGCTGGGGCACGCGCCCCGATCTGGAGGCAGGCGATGGCCTCGCCATCGGCGGCGTTGACGGCTATCCCGCCGGCCGCCATCGTCTCCAAGCTGACCAGGTGGAAACCGCCGGTGACCACCTCGTCTAGGCCAAACTCGACCGTGGTGCGCAACGCCAGCAGCCGCTCGGGGGCCCAGCCGCGTACGGTCATGACCGCGATCCCGGGTTCTCGGGTGAGGCGCCGCAACGCCCGCGCGAACCCCGCCGAAGACTTGCGTCCCCACCGCCCCCCAGCCGCCGTGGACGGTGAGAAAAGGACCGTGACCGGTCTGCCTGGGTGCTCCCAAGGCCGTGCGCCCGAGTTGACTCCGGGGCGGTACAGGCAGTTGGGCATCATCCGGAACCCGGGGTACATCCGCGGGTGCGCCTGCGCCACGGCCACTTTGGCGGCCCAGGCGATACCGAGGTCGCCGGATAGGTCGCCATAGATGGGAGGCTCGCCCACAAACGAATGGACGTGGTAGATGCAAGGCCTGATTCGGGCCGCACCGGTCTCGGCCAGCCACTCCGAAGCGAACTCAGGCAACCCAGTGTGGATGTGGAGCACGTCCGCCTGGCGGGCCGCCGCCTCAAAAGTGTCCCGGTCCGCGCGGCAGGCGGTCAGTGGGATCGAGTTAGCGGACATCGCATCGCGGGACGGTCCGTAATCGCCGCAACGCAAGTGGAGGGCATCGTGCCCCGCGAAGGCGTTTTGGGCGGCGGCCAGCATTCCGGGCGCCCCGGCCAGCGCCGATGGCGACACGTGGACGATCCGCATCACCGCACCTCGCCCTGCCCCAGGTCGAGGGTGGCGCCGCGCGCTAGCAGATCGGCCAGGACGCGGTTCACCTGGCCTTGACGCACCCACGTCTCGTAGGCGTAGATCACCCCTGAGCGCACCCCGGCATAAACGGCGTCTGCGGTCAGGCCCGCTAAACGTTCGGCGTACGTCATGCGCCCATCCAGCGGTGTTACCGCCTGGCCGCGGGTCCTAAGGACGATGTCGGCCCCCGCCCACCGACTAGGCGCCGCCTTGGCATCGCCAGCGAGTCGAAAGAGGTATTCGTGGCGGGGCGCCTCGGCGGCGGCGACGTAGTTGCGCACGTGGGTGCCCACCTCGGAAAGGCCGGCTAGCGCGGTACGGAAGGGAACGGCATCGTCCGTGAGCGTCGCAGCGGCACCTTCCGTCGCCAGCACGCCCGACGCTTCGGTCAGGTCGATTCCCGGGGCGGGTGGCGCGGTCAACACCACCAACACGCGAGCGAAAGGCCATGTGCGCGCGAGTAGAAGGGGCAGCGGATCCGCTGGATCGACGGTCACGAGCACCAGGGGCTTGGCCGTGACCACCGTTGTGGCCGGGAACAACGCTGGGTTTAGGCGCAGCATCTCGCTCAGGGTGGGCACACCGAGCCGCAAGGGATTCACCACTCGAATCCGCGCGAGCGCGGTGCGGCCAAAGTGGGCGCGGGACAAAGATCGGGCCACCGCGTCAATGCGCGAACGCGGGCCGGCATCCCACAGGAGCACGCTTCCGAAATGATCGGGCACGATCGAATCCCCGGGCCGGCCTCGTGCCGCGGCGCTCAGCGCCGCGCCTAACCCAGGTAAGGCGGTGAGGCTCCGCTCGCCGACCGCGACTCTCAGGGCAACGGGCAGCGACTTGGCCCGCGCGACCGGCCGGGGTCGCATCATGCCGACGATGCCGGTCCCGACCGCGCGCACAACGGGGTCGGTTTGCGCTTTGGTCAGGATCTCCCGGGGGGTCATGGTGCGGGCGGCGGCCAAGCGCGCACGGAATGAAGCCATGGGCATTCAGCCTAGATGACCTATTCCAAGGGGTGCGCGGCGTGGCTGGTTGGTGTTGGTGGACGACCTGCTGATTGCCCACCCCGAACAGCGCCCACCCCACCCGAAGATAGG
>JAIRXV010000121.1 GCA_031268115.1 Bifidobacteriaceae bacterium | reverse complement strand
ACTGCCCCCATCGTGGTGGGTTCAGATCAAGGAACAGGGCCTGGCCTCGGTGTTCTACGTCGAGAATTGGTTGCTGGCGAACAATGCCGTCGATTACCTCGCCTCTGAGAACGACGAGTCGCCGTTCCAACATTTTTGGTCCCTCGGGGTGGAAGAGCAGTTCTATCTGCTGTGGCCGCTGCTTGTGGCGCTCGGGGCCCTGATAGCCGCGAGGCGGGTCCGCGCCGTCGCGAAGCGTTCTGCGCAAGACGCGGACACCCCTGCTTCCGCGCCGCCGGTTCGCCCGGTTTTGGCGCTCATCTTTATCCCGGTGACCCTAGCTTCGTTCTATTGGTCGGTTCACGAAGTAGCCTCAGGGAACCCGACCGCCTATTTCTCGACGCTGACGCGCCTTTGGGAACTGGCTTTGGGTGCGGTGCTGGCCTTGGTCCCTGCCTCGGTCCGTCTCCCCGGCGTGGTGCGGGGGCTGGCGACTTGGGCGGGTCTTGCCGCCATCGGGGCGGGTTGCCTCTTTATCACCCCGACGATGCCGTTCCCCGGTGTGGCAGCCTTGCCCGCCACGGTGGGGGCGGCCTTGGTGATTGGCGGTGGCCCGATACCACCGCGCTGGGGTTTGAAGCGGGTCAGCGAGTTGGCGCCGGTGCAGTGGATCGGGAATATTTCGTATTCGCTTTACCTTTGGCATTTCCCGCCGATTGTGATTTTCACGATATTGACTGAGCGTTCGCCGGGGCGGATATGGGGGCCGGTCTTAGCCTTGGGCGCGATCTGCCTGGCGGCGTTTAGCTATTACGTTGTTGAGAATCCGATTCGCCATTCTGCGGGTCTGCGGGCGCGATCCGGTCTTTCCCTTGGCCTGGCGGGGGTCGCCATGGCGGTGGCCGGCGGAATCGCACTTGCCCCCGGCGTTGCGATTGACCGGTACGAGTCGCGATGGTTGGGCAATGGTGTGCATACCGGGTTGAAACTAGAGTTCGGGGCGCCGGCGATGGAGCTCGGCCTACCCGATCCGGCGTTCCTCGACCCAAACCTCGGACTGGTCCCAAGCGTGCTGGAGCCTATGGAGATCGGCAGTGTCCCGGACCACGGCCCTAAGGCATGCCGCTCGGAGCAATTCGCCGACGAAGTCGTGCGCTGCGAGTGGGCGCCGCCCGGAGGAGGGCGTTTTACGGTCGCGATGGTGGGCGATTCGAATATGCGCCAGTATCTTCCCGCGATGGTGGAATTGGCTCCCGCCATGCGGATTCGCTTGATCACGTACCTCAAACAAGGCTGCCCGTTCAATTCCGAAGGTGTCGCCGCCCACGAGGAACGCAAAGGGCCGTGCCTGGCCACCAACGAGCGAACCATGCGCGGCATCTTGGAGGACGCCCCGGACTTGGTGTTGACAGCGCAACGCGCCGACAAACCCTTTGTCGATTCACACACGGGCGAGGTGCCCGGCGTGATGGGCTTTGTGGACATGTGGTCTCGTCTGCACGATGCCGGCATCCCCGTGGCCGTCATCCGTCCAACCGCCCGCATCGAAGGAGTAATGGAGTGTGTCACCGAGCACATGGCGGACCCGAACGCGTGCGCCGCTCCGGCCTCCGAACAGATGGCCACGCGGGAGCAGCAGATTGTGGCGCGTGCCCTCGAATTGGCTCCGTTCGCGAAGGACATCGACCTGCGGGATTACCTGTGCGACGACCGCCGATGCTATGCCGCCATCGGCAATGTGGTGGTGTATCGCGACGCCACCCACATCACGACGGCTTTCTCTCAGTCTCTCGCGGCGCCTTTGCGCGATGAGCTCGCCGAGGCCCTGCGCCCCTGAACGCTTTCGCGAATCGGTCGCGCGCGGTGTCCGGGCACCGGGTTCGAGGGCTCGGCGCGTGTACTGCCCGGCCGGCGTCCGTCCCGGGGACCCGGCCCGCCTCAAGTCAAAGGTGCCCGCGAGTCGGTCGCGGCCGCCGAGGTGTCGAGGTGCGAAGACGGGCCGTGCGCCGGTGCTAAACTGCCTCGTCCGCCTGCGTCCGGTGCAAGCGGTACCGCACATGCCCTCCTGCCACGGACGGACCGTGGCCGCATACGACCACAGGAGGTGGGTTATTCAATTGCGCCCCTACGAGATCATGATCATTCTCGACGCCGATTCTGAAGAGTCGACTATTACCCCCGCGTTGGACAAGTTCCTGACCGTCATCACCCAGGCCGGGGGCACCATCGACAAGGTCGACACCTGGGGTAAACGGCACATGGCCTACCCCATCAAGAAGAAGATCGACGGCTTTTACGTGGTAGTCAACTTCACCGCCGCACCGGCCGACGCCCAGGAACTCGACCGTCAACTTGGCCTGTCCGAGGTCGTGTTGCGGACCAAGCTCCTGCGCGTCGAAGCCCACTGACGCTCGGCCCAAGCCCGGACCAGCTGAAACGTGACAGCTAGCATCGCTGGGGCAATGCGCCTCAGCACCTCCCCAGCCGCAACCAAGCACACGAAGACCGAACAGGAGCACCACCATGGCTGGTGACACTCTCATCACTGTGATAGGCAATCTCACCGGAGACCCTGAACTGCGTTACACCCCCTCGGGGGCCGCCGTTGCCAACTTCACCATCGCCTCCACGCCGCGAGCGTTCGATCGCACCTCGGGGGAATGGAAGGACGGCGACACCTTGTTCTTGCGCTGCTCGATTTGGCGCGAATCGGCCGAGAACGTCGCTGAGTCTATGGTCAAAGGGACTCGCGTATTGGCGCAGGGCCGGCTAGTCCAGCGTAGCTTCGAGACACGCGAAGGCGAGAAGCGTTCCGTCATCGAACTACAAGTCGAAGAGATCGGCCCCTCCCTGCGCTACGCGTCGGCCAGGGTTACCCGAACCGCACGCGGCGGCGCAGGCCAGGGCGGAGGCGGCTACGGGCAGCAGCAGCCAGGGTACGGCGCGCCCGGCCCAAGCTACGGCGGTGGACCGGCGCCATCGTCGGCTTCACCCAGCTACGGCGCACCGCAAGGCGCACCCGCCGACGATCCGTGGGCCACCCCCGGCGTCGCGGGTACCGAGGCCGAACCTCCCTTCTAGGACGGTGGTGAAATACCACCGTCCTAGAAGTTAGCTGCCGCGTTTCAGCGGGGAAGAGGCAAAGCCCGGACCCGTTGAGACGCGGCAGGTAGCATCCTGGGTTGGCACTCAAAGGTGCCACCTCAGACTTTCCACCCGCTGCCCACCTTGTTCAGCTGGGTAGCACAGATCGACAACGGCAAGCGGACCAGAAAGGGAGCGACGATATGGCTAAGCCAGTAGTGCGCAAACCGAAGAAGAGGGCCAATCCCCTGAAAAGCGCAAAGGTTGAGGGGATCGACTACAAGGACACGACCCTGCTGCGCAAGTTCGTATCCGACCGCGGCAAGATCCGGGCTCGCCGGGTGACCGGCGTAACCGTCCAGGAGCAGCGGGCGATCGCCCGCGCTGTCAAGAACGCGCGCGAGATGGCGCTGCTGCCGTACTCGACCACGGCGCGCTGAGGGAGGGGAAAAACCATGGCGAAAGTGATCCTCACGCATGAAGTTACCGGCCTAGGTGAGGCCGGAGACGTGATCGAAGTCAAAGACGGGTACGCCCGCAATTATCTGGTTCCCCGAAAACTCGCCACCTTGTGGACCAAGGGTGCCGAGCGGCAAATCGAAGCAATGCGCAAGGCCAGACGCGCCCGAGCGCTCGCCAGCACCGAGGACGCCCAACACGCGGCGACCAGGCTGTCCGGCCTGACGGTCGGGGTGCCCGTGCGAGCGGGTGCAACCGGGCGTCTATTCGGTACGGTCACCACGGCCGACATCGTTGCGGCAGTGGTAGCGGCCGGCGGCCCCAAGCTCGACAAGCGCCGAGTCGAGATCGGTACCCGCATCAAGACCCTCGGGCAGTACACGGTTTCCGTTCGCCTCCACGAGTCGGTGACAGCGAAGTTCGAACTCAACGTCTACGCTGGCTGAGGCGGCCAAGGCATCCGCCCGGCGTCGGAACGGAGCGCCTTTCTCGGACCTCCCCCGGGGTGCCGGGCGCCCGTCCGTTGGCTTCGTGTCCACTGGGCGAGACGTGTTCCAACTAGTTCTTATCCACAGGCCCCAGTTCGTGTCGTAGCTGGTCAGACGGGGGCCGCAGAAGATATCACCAGGTTTGTCCACAGGTTTCGGACAGGCTTTCGCCAGACCGGGATGGGTTGTACGCAGGTTATGCACTGACCGTCAACAGCGGGCGTGTGCCAGCCGGCCCTCGGCCCTCTAGAGTTGCGCCTCGATTGCAGCCCCGCGATCACGATGTCGTAGGTCGGTTGTTGAATCGCCTCGGCACCCCGCCCGGGGTGCCCAGCAACCGACGAGGAGGAGCCCCGGACATGTCTGCGGTGACTGACCTAGATCGAATGGGCCCCGCGATCGAATTCGACCGGCTCCCGCCGCAGGATCTCGATGCAGAGATGTGCGTGCTCGGCGGAATGATGATGTCCAAGGACGCGATCGCGGAAGTGGTGGAGGTCTTGCGGGCGGAGGACTTCTACCGCCCGGCCCACGAGACCGTCTACGGGGTTATCACCAGCCTTTACGGTGCTGGCGAGCCGGTGGACGCCATCACGGTTTCAGCCGAGCTGACAAAGCGCGGGCAGTTGGAGCGGATCGGTGGAGTGGTCTACCTCCACGATCTCATCGCGGGAGTCCCAACCGCCGCCAACGCTGGCTACTACGCGACCATCGTGCGGGACCGTGCCGTGCTGCGCCGACTCGTGCGGGCGGGCGCCAAGATCGCGGAGATGGGCTACGCGACAGACGGGCGGTCAGTGGACGATGTGGTCAATGCCGCCCAGTCGGAGATCTACTCAGTTGGCGAACGCGAACGCTCACAGGACTACCAACCCATCAGTGGAATCCTCAACGAGTATCTCGACGAACTGGATTTGGCAGCGTCCCGCGGTGGAACGATGCGCGGCGTGCCCACTGGCTTCGGGGGCCTGGATCAACTGACAGGCGGTCTTCACGCCGGCCAAATGGTGATATTGGCGGCCCGCCCCGGCATGGGCAAGTCCACACTCGGCCTGGACTTCGCCCGCTCCGCGTCCATTCGCCACGCCACCACCTCTGTTGTCTTCTCTCTGGAGATGTCCAAGCAGGAGATCACGCAGCGACTCATCTCCGCCGAGACGGGGGTCCGTTTGACCAAAATCCGCCACGGCAACCTTGGCGATGAGGATTGGGACCGCATCACAAGCCGCATGGACACCATCCAGCAAGCCCCGATGTTCATAGACGATTCGCCCAACATGTCGCTCATGGAAATCAGGGCCAAGTGCCGGCGTTTGAAGCAACGCCACGATCTCGGCCTGATAATCCTGGACTACTTGCAGCTTATGAGTTCGGGCCAACGGGTGGAGTCGCGCCAGCAAGAAGTCTCGGAGTTTTCGCGGTCCCTCAAGCTGCTAGCGAAGGAGTTGGAGGTGCCCCTAGTGGCCATCTCTCAGCTCAACCGCAACCCCGAGATGCGCCAAGATAAGCGGCCGCTGCTAGGGGATCTGCGCGAGTCCGGCTCCCTGGAACAGGACGCGGACCTAGTGATCCTGCTGCACCGCCCAGAACGGGACAACACCCCCACAGGGGAATCAGAGGATGCGAAGATGCTGGTTGTGAAGCACCGCAACGGGCCCACCAGAGATATCGACGTGCTTTTCCTTGGACACCTATCCAAGTTCGCCGAACCGGCGCAGGACCTATGACCAGGCGAAAGCTGCCTGGCAGCCGTTCGCCTAGCGTGGGCCATGGGCAAGATCAAGATGCCGCCATCGCCGTGGACGATGCCGGCCCCCACCATCCCCCCCGCCTCACGTTGCGTTCCCGGTTGGCGGTCGCGGTGGGCCACGCGGTCGCGGCGGCGTCCCGTGCTACGGGGCGCGGGCGAGGCCAGGTCGTTGGGGGGCGGGCGATGCTGCGGTTGTCCCCCGGGATCCTGGCCGAACTCGCCCGCGATAAGCGGATCGTGCTGGTGTCGGCTACTAACGGCAAATCGACCACCACGCGGTTCGTGGCGGAAGCGATGAGGGTAGAGGGTGCCGTAGCGCACAACCGCACCGGAGCCAACATGGCCCCCGGCGTGGCGGCCGCGCTAGCGGCCGCGCGCCGCGCGCCGGCCGCCACCTTGGAAGTGGACGAAGCCCATCTGCCAGGCTTGCTCGCATCGACGCGGGCAAGGGTTGTGGTCCTGATGAACCTGTCGCGGGACCAGCTTGATCGTGGAGCCGAGGTCAAACGCCTGGCGGTGCGTTGGCGAATCATGCTTGAGCAGGCCGATTGGCCTCTGACCGTCATCGGCAACGCAGACGATCCCTTGGTGGCGTGGGCCTGTTCGGCCGCGCGGACGGTCCAATGGGTCGGTGCCGGTCAATGGTGGCGCGAAGACTCGGCGTTGTGCCCGGCCTGCTCGCACACGCTGGACCGAGACGGCAAGGATTGGCGCTGCCCAGGGTGCGGGCTGCGCCGCCCGCCGCCGCAGTGGCGGACGGAAGGGACCGTGATCGTTCCTCCAGGCGGCGAACCCCTCCCCACGCACTTGCGGCTGCCAGGGCGGATCAACGTGGGCAACGCGGCGATGGCGGCCGCCGCGGTGGGCGTCTGGGGAATCCCCCCAGCCACCGCGATTGCCGCGTTTGAACAGGTCGAAGACGTGGACGGACGTTACGTCGAGGCGGTCGCGGATGGACGGCGGGTCCGCCTACTGCTGGGCAAGAATCCGGCCTCCTGGACCGAGCTGATCGACATCGTGGCCACGTCCGGGCACCGCTTGGTCATCGCGATCAACTCCCGAGGCGCCGACGGACGCGACCCGTCCTGGCTGTGGGATGTGCCGTTCGAGCGGCTAACCGGACGCGAGGTCTGGGCCACCGGGGAACGGCGGTTCGATCTGGCGGTCCGGCTATCGACGGCTGGGTTGGCCGTCCTTGGGGTAACAGACGATCCACTCGCGGCCGTGGCGCGCACCGCGGGCGACGAAGCCGTCGATGTGGTGGCCAACTACACGGCCTTCCAGGCATTGCGGGCAAGGGTCGCTCCGTGAGCGGAACCCTGGGGATAGTTCACGTGTTCCCCACGCTCATGGGCACCTACGGGGACGGCGGGAACGTCACCGTGCTGCAAGACCGGGCACGGCGGCGCGGCATCGAAGTGGACGCGGTGACGGTCGGCCCAGATGAGGCGATTCCGGCGCTTGGCGACCTGTACATAGTGGGCGGCGGCGAGGACCACGGCCAGATCGCTGCGGCCCGGCGGATTCGCGCTCAGGGCAGCCTCGCGCAAGCCGCCGATGCCGGCGCTACGGTCTTCGCGGTCTGCGCCGGTTTGCAGGTGATCGGGGTTGATTTCGAGGTGGAAGGCGGTGCCATTGAGCCCGGCGCGGGCATTGTGGACTTGATTACCCGGCGGCGCGAGCCGCGAGCCGTGGGCGAGGTGTTGGCGGATCCGATGCCCCGCCTTGGCCTGCCCCGCCTCAGCGGGTATGAGAACCATGGCGGCGGGACACGCCTCGGACCCGGGACGGAACCTCTCGCCAGGGTCGTGGCCGGCATCGGCAACGGTTCTGGGGGTGAGCGCGGCGACGGCACGGAAGGAGCAATCGCGGGCCACATCCTAGGCACCTACCTGCACGGCCCGGTCCTCGCCCGCAACCCGGCGCTCGCCGATTTGCTGCTGAGCTGGGCGATTGGGCGTGAGCTAGCGCCGCTCGACGCACCCTACGTGGCCGAATTGCGCGCCGAACGCGAAGCCTACGTCGCATCGGGCAAACTCTCTGCCTCCGCCGCCGATCCGAGGTGAAAGAGCGCCACTCCCGGCCGGTGGTGCCAGCGGCCCCAGCCGGGCTCGCAACTACAGGATCTCGCGTTTTTGCAGATAACGCCACGAAATCCAGCCCAATGGGACGCGGGCCCAGTAGGTCAACGCGCGGAACAGCACCGCGATGGGGGCCGCGACCGCCGTTGGGATTCCGGCTCCGATCAGACCCGTGGTCAACGCGATCTCGACCGCGCCCAGTCCACCCGGTACCGGTACCGCCGAGCCTGCGGCGTTACCTACCAGATAGATCAGGGTGACGTTGATCAGGGGAATCGCTCCTTGTCCGAACGCCTCCAAGCTGGCCCAGAAGGCCGCCACGTAGCCGACCGTCTGCAACACGTTGCCCGCTAGGCCCAGCAGCAGCCGGCGGGGCTGACCGAGGATCCACACAAGCCTGGGCCAGACCTGGGTGAGAGTGGGACCGATTTTGAGCCACAGCCATTGGCGTACCGGCGGCACCGTCAGGAGCGCCCCGAGCGCGGCCAGCACCGCCAGCACCGCCATGACCGCGGTCCCGGGAACCCGTCCCAGCACACCTGAGTTTCCCGTGATCAGCGACACGCCCGCCATCAACAGCAGTGTGGTGACCAGCAGCGATATTTGGACCAATGCGACAGAGGCTACGGCCACCGATGTCTTGACCCGCTTCTTGTAGAGCAGGCGCAGGTTGAGTGCCGCCGGACCCACCGCCCCTGGCGCCGCCAGTGCCACGAAGGACGCTGCCACCTGCACTAACACGGTGTCGCGCAGCCTGAGGCGGACGGGCGAAAAACCGTTCATCGCCATCCCGGCCCCGAGATACGTGGTCATCGCCAGACCGAACGCCCCGGCCATCCACCACGGGTTGGCGGACCGGACCGCGTCGACGATCCCAGCGAAGTTGATGTTGGTAAGCACCACCCAAACCGCGATCAGCGCGAGCAGCGCGATGAGCGCCGTGCGCCAACCGAACCGAACCAGACTGAAAGGTTCAGTCAAAGCGGCCTGGGGCAGCAGGTCCAGAAGGGCCTGACGCAACTCGTCCATCACGTCCTTGTGGCCCTTGGCCTCGGCGCGGGTGGCACCTGGCAGCGCGATGGGCTGAAGGAGCGGCGCCACCGAAGCCAGGGTTTCGGCGTCCAGAACCGTCGCGGCCGATCGCACGGCCCGCTCCGCCCCGACCCGCAGCGCGAGGGTGGCCAGCATTTGAGTGATGTCGAGGCGCCGCGCCAGCTCTGAGGACGCCACATCGCCGTTGTCCCACCCGATTAGCCAAACGGTCTGATCCTTGCCGCCCTCTGACCCGAAAAGCACGCAATCGCTGGTGATCGCCCGATGCGCCAACCCGGCCTCATGGGCTTTGTTCAGTTGGCACCACGCCTCCTCCAATGAGGCATCCGTGACTTCGGCAGGCCGCATATCGCGAATCGACCGCAACCCGGCCGGGTGGTTTTGCAGCAAGATCATCGAATCGTCCGCTTGACCTATTCCGATCATTTGCGGAGTACGCACCCCGGCCGCCGCTGCGGCATAGTTTAGTAGGGCGGCGCGTTCCGCGGCCTGACGCAACGACACCACCGAACGCCGGTCCATGCCGCGCAACCGCAGGGCTCGCCACGTTTGAGCCAGCGCGCCCACCACTTGGCGATCGCCATCCAGGACGATGGCGTCCCACCTGCTCGCGCCAACGCTGTACACCGCGTACACCCGGTTGCCGCCCTGTCGTTCGAGCGCCACCGCGGTCGGGTCCGAGATGGGGTCCAACCGCGCACCGGCCGGTGCGAGCCCAGGGGCGGCAACGTCATCGTCCACGGTTCCGGTAACCAAACGGACCGTGGGGTTCTCTGGGTCGGAAATGTCGCGCACCCGCACAATCCGAGTTGGATCGAGGCCGGCCTTCCGAATGCCCTCGACAAGCGACCGGCCGGAGGCGCGGTCGGTGGTAACGCCCGAGACGTACCGGACACACTGGCCCACCAACCGGCCCAGGAGCACCGTCACCACCATGCCAGGCAGCGTGGCGCGTCCCGTGAGGACCTCTGTGGCGAGGCCCACCCAAAGCAGGTTCCACGAGACGGACAGGATGGGCCGGCGCGACCTCGGTC
This sequence comes from Bifidobacteriaceae bacterium, assembly GCA_031268115.1. Classification (GTDB taxonomy): domain Bacteria; phylum Actinomycetota; class Actinomycetes; order Actinomycetales; family WQXJ01; genus JAIRRT01. The sequence continues at coordinate 1,981 of JAIRXV010000121.1, read as the reverse complement.
CCACGGTGGTCAGGAGCGCGGCGACGGCCACCGCGAATGTCGAAACCGATGGCGTGAGGTTGCCGTCCACGGTCACCGAAAGGCCTCGGACCACCGCCGTTTCTCCCAGCGCGTCCAGCAGGATAATGGCCCCGAAACCGGCCGCGAAACCCAGAACGGCGGCGATAGCGCCGTCCAACGCGAGGCGCGGCTGGCGGTAGATCAGCAAGCTCACCAACACCACCACTGGCACGATCATCGTGGCCAGGCTCATCAGGAACTCGACGGCCCACTGGAGGATCGAGTTGAGGACCTGTGTGATGTCCTGAACGTCGGTGGTCACGCCTTCGGTGGTGGCGTGGGCGTACACGGACAGCACCAGGATCAACGCGATTCCGACGGCGGTGGCGACCATCCCGACGCCATCGCCCGCACGGTGGATGCGCTCCTCGGGTGCGTCTACCACCTCTACACCGTCGATCACGGAACGCGCCGTCAGGGCGCCGATGCGGGCAGGCACCTTGGGAGTGTACGGTCCTAGCGGCCTAGCCCGTTGCAGGCACCCCGGATCCGCAAGCGATCGTGGGCACCTCGAACGTTGCGCATCCGCGGACGGACGCCATTGTCAGCGGGTGCCGGCCGCGTTTGGCGCCGCTCCCTCGCCGCGCCTGTCGTTCGAGGGTTGACCCTGGCCCGAATCCAAGAGACGCAAGACCCGCGATGCGTCACGGTAGCCATCCATCCGGCAGTAGCCCCTGCCCCACAAACGAGACGACATCGAGCAGGATGTGGGCTCCGACCAGGGGCGCGACCCTGCGCGTGCGGCGGTAGTATTCGGCGAACACCAGCCCCATCGCTATGTTCGCGAGCGCTGGCCCAATCCCTTGGTACAGGTGGTAGCACCCACGCAGGGCCGCGCTTGCGCCGAGCACCGCCCAAGGTCGCCAGCGGAGCTGTTCCAGCCGTGTGACCAGGTAGGCAACGGCCACCACTTCTTCCAGTAGCCCGTTTTCGATGGCTGAGGCCACAAGCACCGGGATGGTCCACCAATGTGCGGCCAGGCCTGAGGCAACCACGTGTTTGGTGATCCCCATCACCCTGCCGGCTATATAGAACGCGAGCCCAGGCAGGCCGATGGCGGCAGCTAAGACAACCGAGTGCGCCCCGTCGCGCCTCGGCCGGGTCGCATCGAGGCCGATGCCGGACAACACCTTGGCAGCGGGGCGACCCAGCAGGTAGATGGCCAGCAGCGCCGGGAAGACGCCGAAGACGATCGGCGCCAGCTGGTACGCCAAGTTGAGGGCGTCTGGAACCTGACGGTCCTGGTGGAGGGTCGTGGACTGATCCCCCAAAGGCGCAGTGTAGGTGAGGGAGTTGACCAGATCGAGGATCGCGTAAACCCCGGACCGCCCCAGCGAAAGCCCCAACACGAGCCACACCTCGACGGTCAATCGCCGTGGCGATTCGATGGTCGCCAGCTCCCAGCGGGTGCTCCTGTCCCAACGCACCGGTCCAGGGTAGGCCTTGCGTTGGACGGTCGCGCAGCCGGTTTGTTGTTCGCCCGCGCCCTGAGTGGCTTGGGCCTGGGGGATGTGAACGGCCGCCTGCGCCACGGCCGGCCGCGGGGGCGGGTTTGTGCTCGGGGTTTGGCGCGAACGGCATGTGAACGGCCGCCTGCGCCACGGCTGGCCGCGGGAGCGAACCCAGGGTGCCTCCAACCACTAGGCTCGTGCGCGAATCCCTATCGCCCTGTCGAGGAGGCCCCATGTCGCCCGTCCCACCTGCCGTCCCATCTCTGTTTTCCCCGATCGCTATCCGTGGACTGGAGATCCGCAACCGGGTGTGGGTGTCGCCCATGTGCCAGTGGATGGCCGCGGCCGACGGTTTGGCCAACTCTTGGCACCTGATCAATTACGGTCAGTACGCGGCTGGCGGTGCCGGTCTGATAGTGGTCGAAGCGACCGCGGTGAGTCCCGTGGGCCGGATCAGATCGGAAGAGCAC
>JAIRXV010000112.1 GCA_031268115.1 Bifidobacteriaceae bacterium | reverse complement strand
CGGGGTTTGCGATGAGCACGCCGATCTGGGAGCGGATGGCAGGATTGGTGTGCGGCTGGCCGGATAGTCGGATAGTCCCGGCGCTGGGCACGAGCAGGCCGCAGATGAGTTTTTCGGTGGGTGACTTGCCGGAGCCGTTCTCTCCGATGAATCCGTAGAGGGAGCCTTCGGGGACGTGCAGGTTCAGGTGTTCCACGGCGTGCATGCCGTGAAACGCTTTGGATAGTTCGTGGGTTTCGATTGCGTTCACAGGTTTCTCTCCTTCGGTGCCGCTTCGGGCGGCTTCTTGGTGGTGGGCTTCTTCAGGGCCATGACCAGGCCGCAGACCGCCACGATGGTGGCGAAGCCCATGCCCACAGTGGCCGAGCTGGTTGCGGCCTCAGGGTCGGCAGTCATGCTCATTAGCGCGTATTGGGTGACGGACATGGACACCAGCGCGTCGCACAGGCTCGTGATCCGCAGCGCGGCCCGGATGGGACTGCCGGAGCCTCTGACTGAGACGGTTCCGGCGATGGCCAGCCCAGCATTGGCGAACGCTACGAAGGCGACCCCGTAGGGTGCCAACCCGGTGTAGGTGGCTGGCCGCCCGGCGAGGTGCAGGGCGACGCTGACCGCGAAATAGGCGATCCCAGTGGCGGCGAGAAGGACGCCCGCCCGCTGCCGGGTCCGGGTCTCGCCCCTGTAGGCGGGCTGTTTGGCGGCGATGAGGCCTTCGAGCAGATAGCCCCGTACCAGTGTCAGGCACAGGTAGTAGACGGCGTTGGCGGCGTACCAGGCAGTGCGCGTGTATAGGCCGGTGGCCAGCAGCCCGGCCCCGAGAATGGCGTCAAAGGCGGTAGCCCCGAGCGTCATCGTCTGGGTGCGTTCGGGCTGTCTGGCCCACCAGCGGTTGTACAAGCGGCGCGGCATCATGGCTTCAGAGGACGACGATCAGGATGATGACGACCACCACCACTACTGCGGCGACGATTCCGGCGATAAGGCCTTTCTTCATTTGTATTCACCTCCTTGCTCTGTTGTTTGGTTCGACTGGTCCAGATAGCGGACGATGGCGTAGCCGATCACGCTGATAGCGGCGACGATCACGACCGCCAGGGTCTTCTTGGATTGCATGGCTGGTGTTCCTTTCATGGGACGGCCGACCCTTGGCCGGGACGGCTGCGGGTGGTCAAGGTTTGCGCGGACTTCCGGCCAGGACTGGTTCCAGGTCGGGGACGGCTTCGGGGTTTCGGCGGGTTGGCGGGTGTTTGACGATGGCGGCGATGATGAGCGCCGCCACACAGACGGCGGCGGTCGCAGCGAGGGTGGCTTGGAAACCTTCGAGGCTCGGCGCGGTGGTGTCTGCGAAAGGCATCCTCATGGTTGCTAGGATCGCCCCGGCGACGGCGGCGCTGACTGCCATGCCGAGGGAGCGGATCAGGTTGTTCACGGAATTCGCTGAAGCGATCTGGGCGGCTGGCACGGTGTCCATGACGATTGTCGGCAGCGCCCCGTAGATGAGCGCAAAACCGATGTTGCTCACGATTCCTACGGCGGCTATCTGCCATAGTTGCCCCAGGCACAGCGGGGACACGGCCAGTGCGGCCAACGCGATGGAGCAGCCCAGCACCAAGGTCGGTTTGGGGCCTCGCCGGGCAGTTAGCCTGCCGCCGAAAGGTGAGGCCGCCATCATCGCAAGGCCGTTGGGCGCTATCCACAGGCCCATTGCGAGCATGGACTGGCCTAGGCCGAAGCCTGTGGCCTCGGGCAGTTGCATGACTTGCGGATACACCAGCGATGGCGCGTACATGACGAATCCGATCAGCAACGCGACCACGTTGACCATGGCGACAGTAGGGGTGGCCAGCAGGCGCAGGTCCACCAGCGGCGATGCGTTACGCAGCTCGACGCGGACCCAGACGGCAAAGGAGACTGTTGACAGCGCGAGAACGGCTAGCGTTGGAACGGATGTCCAGCCCCAGCGGTTCCCTTCGGTGACCGCGCCGAGCAGCGCGACCAGGCCGACGGACAGAGCTGCCGCACCGGACCAGTCAAACTGGCCCTCCGACGGGTGCGTCCGCCCTTCGGGAACCCAACGGTGCAGCAGCCACGCGACGACGGCGGCCAGCACGGCCACAGCTACGAACGTGAACCGCCAAGAGAACAACTGGTCGCAGGCTGCGGCGAGCGGCAGACCGAGTGCGCCGCCCAAACCGGCGGTCGCGCCGAGAAGGGCCACCGCTCCGGGCCGTTTCCACTTGGGGAGCACATCGTGGAGCAGGCCCAGTCCCAACGGCATGATGCCTGAGCCAATCCCTTGGAGAGCGCGGCCCGCGATCATCAACCAGGCGTCGGTGGCCAGGGCACACACCAGGCAGCCCGCGATCATCGGCAGCAGGCAGATCAGGGCGAGCCGCTTCTTGCCATACAGGTCTCCGAGTCTGCCCGCCAGCGGCGTTGTGACCGCAGTCACCAGCAGCGTGATTGACACAGCCCAGGAGGCGGTGTCGGGGCTGGTTTCCAGGATCGTCGGCAGGTCGGCGAGTAGCGGCACGATCACGGTCTGCATAACCGCGCCGATGGTCGCAGCGGCAGCCAGCACGGCGACGGTCCTAGCGGGCCGGGGCGTCTGGACGGTGGCGGGATTGGCGTGGATGGTCATTGATTGGATTCCTCGGCCCCTCGTCCGGTCAGGGCGGCTGCTTGCTCGCAGGTGGCGTACAACTGGTCGTAGTGGCGTTCGATCTCCTCGTTGACGGTTGCGGTGCGGGTGGCCTTGATTTGGATGAACACGAAGTAGGGCAGCACCCATGCGACTAGGCCGGCGATGCCGAGCAGCACGAACGGCACCCAGATCCCGGACAGGTAGCAGAACACCGACCCGGCGAACGCTGCCGCGCCGAGGACTCCCACGCTGAGGGACGTGATGGACGCCTTACTTGTCTTCGAACGGCGCAGGTTCTCGATCCCTTCCAGGGTGTTCTCCGCCTGCCGTTGCAGCTTCGCCAGGGCGGTTCGGTTCGGGACCGCCCGGTCTCGTTTCAGGCGCAACGTGACGGTCCCGGTGATGGCGCTGGGCCGCTCCACGGCCTCGCAAGTCCACCCGAGGCTGCGGTAGATATCCTTGAACAGGGACTCCTGGTCAGCTTTGGCCTGGACGGATGTGTATTCGTAGGCGATGAAACGTCTGTCAGTTTCAGTCATTTGAGTCTTCCTTTCCTCGTCGGCTTGTTTCCAATCTGCCGTTCAGGCGGCAACGGGGAATCGTCTGGTAGCAGTCACTTCGGCTACTGCGTCGGCAGTATGCGAGACCTGATAGGAGGTGGCAGGCTTGATGGCATGGACCAGCGCGCACCTGCATCGATACCGCTGGTGGTGCGCCGTCCGAGACTGATCGAGACCGCCACGATGACCGTCGCCGCGATCAGTGGCATCGCTGGGTCGGTCAACTACCTGGCACTCGGCCAGCCGCTCGGGCTGGCCGCTGTCGCTGTCGCCTTGGTCGGAGTCGCGCTGGTGCGACGCTGGCCGTGGGTGTCGCTGGCCGCCGCCTGCGCCGCGCCCCTGACCGGATCGCTCCTGGGAGTTGATCCGCTGGTGCTGTGGTCGATGACAGCGTTCATTGTGTTCGCGGCCACGCCACGCGGCCTGCCGCCCCTGCCCGCAGGGACCGTGGCCGGAGTGTGCGCCTACCTGTCGATTCTGATCCACGACGAGCAAGGATGGCTAGAACCTCTCGCCCTGTTGTCCTGCGCGGTCGCTGTGGCCTTCGCGGTGGGCGGTTCGTCGTTGCGCTCCTACCAAAGGTACTGGGAAGAGGTCGCCAGCCGGGCAGACGAAGCGCTGGCAACCCGCGAGGCAGAAGCCGAAAGACGGGCCGCCGAAGAGCGGCTGCGGATCGCCCACGACTTGCACGACACTCTGGGACACGAGGTGGCGCTCATCTCCATGAGCGTCGGAGCCGCCGAGGTGCATATGGACTGCGACCCCGCCGCCGCTAGAGCCGACTTGGCCGAGGCCAGAAAGCGCATCCAGAGCGCACTCAACGAGACCCAGCGAGTGTTGAGCGTGCTCCGCGACCCAGCCGAGAACGCGCCCGCAGCCGGTTACGGCCAGATCGCCCGACTCGTGGAAGAGTTCTGCGAGGCGGGACTGGAAGTCGCGGCCACCATCGCCGACGAACCTGACGGCATCGAAGCGGAAACCAGCGCCGCCGCCTACCGGATCGTTCAAGAAGCGTTGGTGAACGCCCGCAAGCACGGCACCGGAGCGGTGCGGCTCCAAGTCCGTGAGCGCGAAGGCAAGATCAGGATCGAAGCAATGAACCTACGCGCCCAGCCACCCCCAACACCGAAACCCAGGAGCGGATTCGGCCTGGTCGGGATGCGAGAACGTGCCGCGTCGGCGGGCGGGCGTATCGACGTGGACGAGGACGACACCCGATTCGCTTTGCGTGCCTCACTGCCAGTGACAGGCAGGCCAGCATGATCGCCGTGATGCTCGCAGACGACCAAGAAATGATCCGCGTGGGGCTGAGGACCATCATCGACGCCCAACCCGACATGAGAGTAGTGGCCGAGGCCACCGACGGACTCGCCGCCGTCCGCGCCCTCGAAATGGCCAAACCGGACGTGATCCTGATGGACCTGCGAATGCCCGGTATCGACGGGGTGGAAGCCACCCGCCGCATTCGCCACGGGCACCCGGCCCATCAAGTGCGGATCGTGGTGCTTACCACCTTCGACCAAGACCAGAACGTGCTCGCCGCCATCAAAGCGGGGGCGAACGGATTCCTGTCCAAAGGAGTCAGCCCCCACGAACTGGCAAACGCCATCACCGAAGTCTATGAAGGTGGCGGGGCACTCTCGGCCAACGCCGCCCGAGCCGTCATCGGCCACGTCGCCGACGACAACTCCACCCCAATCGACCCCGAAGCCGCCCGCCAACTCGACTATCTGACGGCCCGCGAGACCGACGCGCTCCAAGCCGCCGTCCGGGGACTCGACAACCAGCAGATCGCCGACGAACTGTTCATCTCTCCCCTCACTGCCAAGACCCACATCAACCGGGCCATGACCAAACTGGGTGTTTCCGACCGAGCTGCCCTCATCGCTCTCGCCTACAAGGGAGGCATCAGGCCATAGACCGCCCACTCAGTTCGAGGCCGCGCAGCCCGTTCTTCAGCACCGCGCGGACGGCTCTGCTGCTCGCGCTGCACTTCGAGCATTGGGCAAACCGCTCACCTGTCATCCTAGGTCCCACACGTCTTGCATCAGCGGCCCCCGCCCCAGTTAGCGGGGTGACCTCGCCTACCTATCAGGTGGATAGGAGGCGTCACGTTGACTGTTTCGATGCGGGTGATGTCGGCTGGCGACGGCTACAAATACCTGCTGAAGTCCGTCGCCGCTGGCGACGGGAACCGGACGATGGCCACCCCGCTCACGAGGTACTACGCGGAGACCGGCTGCCCGCCGGGCCGATGGATTGGCAGCGGCCTGGGGGCGCTGAGGTCCGAGGCTGTACAACCCGGCAACCTCGTGACCGAGGCACAGCTTGAGCGGCTGATCGGGCTTGGCATCCACCCCATCACTGCCGACGCGCTGGGTGCCGCTTACATCGTCCCCGCTGCCCGCCCCGCAGGTTCGGCGGGTCGGGTTGGGTCGGCTCATTCGGGCGCATCCGGGACCACCGCTGCCAGCATCGAGACGACCGGGGCAAGCGGCAGGAAGCGCCGCCCGGTGGCCGGGTACGACTACACGTTCTCGGTGCCGAAGTCCGTGTCGGTGTTGTGGGGGCTGGCAGATGCCGGGTCTCAAGAGCTTCTGGTCAAGGCGCACCATGACGCGATGGCCGACGTGCTGGCGTTCATGGAGCGCGAGGTGGCTGTGACCAGGGTGGGCCGTAACGGCGCGGCTCAGGCTGAGGTCACCGGGGTGTTGGCGACGGCCTATGACCATTGGGATTCGCGGGCGGGCGATCCGCAGCTCCATACGCACGTCGTGGTGTCAAACAAGGTCTGCACTGCGAAGGATGGGAAGTGGCGCACGTTGGATGGCCGTCCGATGCACGCGGCGACCGTCGCCATGTCGGAGCTTTACAACGGCGTACTGGCTGACCATCTGACTCGCCTGTTCGGTTTGGGCTGGGACACCCGCGACCGGGGCCGGAACCGCAACCCGGCTTGGGAAGTCGAGGGAGTGACGGAAGAGTTGATCGCCGAATTCTCTCGCCGCACGACAGCCATCGAGGCGGAAAAGGATCGCCTGGTCGCGGGGTACGCGCGGCGACACGGGCGTCAGCCTGCGGCTCGCACGGTGGTCAGGTTGCGGCAGCAGGCCACCTTGGCGACCCGGCAGGACAAACAGGTCCACTCGTTGGCCGAGTTGACCGCCGATTGGCGTCGCCGTGCCCAATCCCTGCTCGGCGCTGACGCGACCGATTGGGCCAGAGGTGTGTTGCGCGGCCAGGACCAGTTGGTCCTCCGCGCCGATGACGTGCCACTGGACGTGATCGAGCGTATGGGCCGCGATGTGATTGCTGCGGTTTCGGAGAAGCGTCCGGTGTGGCGGAGGTGGAACCTGCACGCTGAGGCGTCC
>JAIRXV010000103.1 GCA_031268115.1 Bifidobacteriaceae bacterium | reverse complement strand
CACCCAAGATAATCTCGTTTGCGGTCAACAGGAAGGAAAAGGTGCGGTTGGGGTCGGGGTCGGGGGGTCGGGGGGTCGGGGGTTGGGGTTGGGGTCGGGGAGTCGGAGCCAGGGTAAGCGCGTGAGACGCAACGCGATGGGTGGGGCGCGAACCGCAAACCCGCACCTTGCTGGCACAGTATCCCTCCTGGCGACGTATCGCCCGGCGTTGCCGAACCAATCCAGCAGACGGGCAACACAACAAAGGCCATGCTCAGGTCCTTGCCCACCGATCCGGCACGAGACCGGCGAAGGACCGGCCGACGCCCACGTGAGCTGGGGAGGGCAAAGCCCGGACCACCTGAAACGCAGCAGCCAGCATCGCCGGGACGATGCCTTCCCCTAACGGTTGGCGGCTAGCCTGAGGCCGGACGACTGGATGGCCAGGTGCCCGGGTGACTGGATAGCTGGATGGCCAAACGGCTCGGCGGCCGAATGACTCGGCGGCCAGCCGGCCAAAGCGGTATGGCACCATCTGTCAGCGCCGTCCCGGCAAACTGTGGGCGATTTCGTTTCGGCGCCAACGGTAACGCCCTGACCTGCCGTGGTATCTTTCGGGAGTGCCCGATTTAGGCCCTGTCTAGCGCCCCCCCCCCATGAGGCTTCGCCTCAGGCCGTCGAGCTATCCACCCTTTTTCTCTCGGGAAGCCGGCTAAGACACCAGCATTTCAGAACACAAGAGACACCTGGGGCGACGTATTGGGTCGGCTGGTGCCGCGGCGCCCACCAGGCCGCGTCCATATAGAGCTCTTGGCTATTGGAACCGCGGCTCTCTGCATCTCTATAGAGGTTTCGGCGATTAGACCAAGCCGAAACGCGCGAATCCAGCTACTCTAATAGCCGAAACCTCTATTGATGTGAGCGCGCGCCGTCCACTATTGACCAATAGCTCTATCGATCCGACTCGAACCGACTGGTCCACGCCTCGCCCCGCTCGGCCAACGCAGTCATCGTGCAGTTCGCTGACGGGCCTCTACTCCTGACTCCACCCGAAAGGTCGGGTGGGCGGACTCTGCGATCGGCACCAAACCGGCACGCGTACTCCGGTAGCGAAACCGGGCCCACCTGCGCGGGAACGGTCAAACCCGGTGGCGTCCGGCCAGACCCCCCGCATCCTGATTCGCGCGCGCCAAGCTCGCCTACAACCTCGGTTTGCTGACCCCGACCAGATGAGCGAGCAGCGGGTGTCAGCAAAGCGCACCAAAGCGCACCCAGTCCAAGACGCGCTGCCCTATTCTGGATGGATGATCGCTTCCCTGGGTTCTAGCCTTACCCCAAAGCCTTCGCGATTCGTTCGACAGTGAACGCACCCGAAGCCCACAACATGGGACGGGCTGCAAGCACGCCACGATTCACTCGGGCATTCGCCGCCATTGTGCTGCCGTGGACCGCCCGCACGCACCTCCGGGCCGCGTTGGGGAGTGTTCCCGACGCCTATCCGGATCAGTGGACGCCTCTCGCCAACTGGCACATCACGCTTGCCTTTTACGGTGACGTGACACCGGCTCGCCTCGCTCTCATTGGAGAGGGGCTCTCGCGCGCCGCCGCTAGTCAAGCTCCGTTCGATATCTGGGCGAGCGGTGTTGGCAGCTTCCGCACGGGCGCCACGTGGATTGGTGTGGGTGGGGCGCGGGACGAGTTGACGACGCTGATGTTAGCCGCGCAGTCTCTTTCCGACGATGCCGGTCCCCACCTCGCCGAACCGGTCGCCCATTCCCGGGACAGGCAACCCATCCCGCATATCACGGTGTCACGGAAAGGATGCTCTGGACAGTCGACGGCTTGGGCGCTGGCCGACTATCGCGGCCCCGTTTGGACCGTTGATCGCATTGCACTTATGGCATCTCACCTGGGAAGACGCCACGGTGAGAGAACTCATTACACCACTCTTGCGCAAATGGTGTTCGGAGCTACACCGTGAGTTAGAAAGGCATGATCGACCGCAACAGATCCTCCAAGCGTGAGGGCGGGGCCGGGGATGCGCTGCCCGATTCCAGTGGTCGGGACACTGGCCGGCCATGGGGACCGTTGCCTCCGAGGTCATTTGGTCTGGCGGGTGAGACGGCCGAAGTTGTAGTACGCGGCGCAAGCGCCTTCGGGGGAGACCATGCAGGTTCCGATAGGAGTCTCTGGTGTGCAGGCGGTCCCGAATACCTTGCACTGCCACGGTTTGATCAGACCCTTGAGGACAATGCCGCATTCGCAGGCCGGCGGATCTGCGACACGGATGCTGGGCATGGCGAAACGCCGCTCAGCGTCGAAGCGCGCATAGGCATCCGAGATGGCGTAACCGGACCTTGGAATGAAGCCCAGGCCCCGCCATTCGAAACTCTCGCGTACCTCGAAAACCTCTTCCATCAGCGCCAACGCCGCTGGGTTGCCTATGTCGCGGACAACTCGGGCGTACTGATTCTCCACCTCGCACCTGCCTGTCTGGTATTGGGCCAACAGCATTTCGACAGCCTGGAGAATATCTAGCGGCTCGAACCCGGTTACCACGATAGGCAGCGCGTATTCGTGAGGAATGAAATCGAAGTGTCGCGATCCGACCACCGTGGCTACGTGGCCCGGTCCGACGAACCCGTCGAGCACCAACTCTTCCGAGTCCAAGATCGCCCGTAGGGGCGGCTCGATCAGCACGTGGTTGCAAAAGACCGAGAAGTTCCGCACATCCAGCGCCGTTGCCCTGACCAGGGTAACGGCGGTCGAGGGGGCGGTGGTCTCGAAGCCGACCGCGAAGAAGACGACTTCGCGGTCAGGATTGTCTCTCGCGACTTTGAGAGCGTCCAAGGGCGAATAGACGAAACGCACATCCGCTCCGGCCGCTTGGGCCTGGAGCAGGCTGCCCTGGGTGCCCGGCACGCGCATCATGTCCCCGAAGGTGGTGAAGATGACTCCTGGTTGGCCCGCTAACCACACGGCGTCATCCACTCGACCCATCGGGATGACGCACACCGGGCAGCCCGGTCCGTGGACAAACTGAATCGGTTCGGGCAGTAAATGCTCCAAGCCGTGCCGATAGATCGTATGCGTGTGCCCTCCGCACACTTCCATGAAATGGAATGCGCGGCCCAAACGGTCCGATTGGGCTTCGATGACGGCCAAGAGGCTGCGGGCCGCCGCCGGATCGCGAAATTCGTCAACAAACCGCACCGATACTCCTTCGCGCGCACACTATTATGCAGGGTTCTCGCCAAAGTCGGCGAAACAGCAGATCACAGCCGCGAATCGTTTTAGCGGATTCGAGCCTTGCGTGTGATTCACGGGCCCTTGGCATTAGCGAAGACCGCATCATAGGATCTCGGTTTCAAGAAAAGCATCCATTTCCTCTTCAAACGGCCTGCCGAGTTTCTGAATCTGGTCTAGAGTCAAAGCGGCCTCATGTTCATCGATCTTGCTCATCGCGAAGCCGACGTGAACAAGAACCCAATCACCCACAGCAACGGGATCATCCGCGAGCAAACGGGCCGAGATGGTTCTGCGAACGCCGTTCACTGCGACACTCGCCAGGTGTTCGGACTCGTCGACGATGGCGATAACCTCACCGGGAATACCCAGGCACATGGCGCGGCGATCCTTTCGCTGGTGGGCGGAGTCGAGGATTCGACCCCGGGTGGCAAAGCATCAACAGATCCTCGGCAGGGGGTCGCCCACCAGCATATCTACCAGCCGCACACCGCCGAAGGCGTTGCGAACGGCGACAAGACCGGGTGGGTCGGCCACAATCTGTCCGATCTGGGTTGCGGCCGTGGCGCCAGCATCGCGCAGCGCTGCCACGGCAACTGCCACGGCCTCAACTGGTACCACGGCAACGAAGCAACCTTCGCTGGCGACGTAGAGGGGATCAATCCCCAACATGTCGCACGCCCCACGAACCAGCGGCTCAATGGGTAGGGACGCCTCGTCCAGCATCACGCCAAGCCCGCTCGCGCTGGCCAGCTCGTTGGCTACGGTACCCAGACCACCGCGGGTTGGATCTCGCATCCATCGAGTGTCTGGAACTGCTGCGAACAGAGCTTCGACTAGGTGATTGACTGGCGCTGAGTCGGTGCGTATATCCGCTTCGAACGCAAGATCGCCCCGCGCCATCATCACGGCCATGCCGTGGTTTCCGAGCGCGCTGGAAACGAGAACTGCGTCCCCAACACGCACCTGGCCGGCGCCCAGATTCCGCCCGGGGGGAACGACCCCTACCCCGGCCGTGGAAATGAAGCACTCGTCCGCGGCCCCCTTTGGCACCACTTTGGTGTCTCCCGCCACAATCGTCACGGCCGCCCGGTCCGCCGCCGCCCGCATGTCTGCGACGACGCCGCGCAGCAGCGCAATCGGCAGGCCCTCCTCTACAACGAACGCCGCAGACAGCCAGAGCGGTCGCGCCCCGCTCACAGCAAGATCGTTGACAGTGCCGTTGACCGCAAGATCGCCAATGGAGCCGCCGGGGAACCGCAACGGCTTAACCACATAGGAATCGGTGGACAAGGCAATCCGCGGTCCAGCCGCGCCCAACGAATCTTCGGCGCCCACCCCGCAAGCCGCTTCAGGCGGGCCAAGCGAAGCAGCCGAACCCTCCTGCGCCAAACCAGTCGGGCCAAGCGGGCCAAGCGAAGCAGCCGAACTCTCCTGCGCCAAACCAAGCGGGCCAAGCGAAGCAGCCTGCACCAACCCGCGCGGACGGGCCGAGCCATCCTGCACTGGCCCACGCGAACCCTTGGACTCGTCGGTCGGCAGCGTCAACACGGCCGCGTCACAAAGCTCTAAGGGGTTCGGCGCACCAAATGCTTCGATGAACACGGCTTGCACCAACGCCGCAGAGGCCTTGCCGCCCGCGCCGTGCGCCAGAGTTACGGTCTCATCGCGCAGCCTCGGTCCCCGCGCGCGAACGGCCTCGATCCGCTCTAGGACTTCAGACTCGGACTTATCGCGTCCGCGACTACTCGCCTCAGACTGCGTGTTCACGGCCGCGCTTTCCCGTCGGCGCCGGTATCCGCACTGACGCGCACGATGGCGGTCCCCGCGTGGATAAGCACTGTGTCACCAACGGACACGTCACCCACCAAAGTGACATCGACCTCCTCAAGGCCACGTTCGCTGCGGACCACGACGGGGGCGAAAGCGCCGGTTGGGCGATCCACAACCACGCCGGGCCGGCCCTCATCGCCGCACGTGATGCACGCGTCCCCAGCGCACTCGCCCTCTGCATCAGGAGCGCCACAGTCATCGCGAACTCCACGACTGTCAACAAGAGGCGTTTCCCGGTCATGGGAAGCATCATGGTGCAGACCACTGACATCTTCGGCGCAGACCGCTGTCACCGGCCCCTCCGGCCGGCTTACCAGCGCGCCTTCCTTGCTCAAGTCCCCAACGGTCCCCTCTAGTACGGCGAAGCCCACGTGCCCCTCCTTGCGCTTGCATCGTTGTGCCGCCGATGAGCGTTCACTGCCGTACCGCAACAGTCCGGCGAAACTCCCACCCCGAATGATACGGAAGTCCGCCCTCCCCCGCGGCGGGTGGGGGCCGGTCTGGGTGATGGCGCGCACACCCATGAAGGTCTGCCCTCCCCTGGCCTACGTCCAAGGCGAAACCCGCGACATCGCCGACGCTCTCGACCCCGGTTCACGTCTGGGTCTGGGCGGTGCGCTTCCATCGCTTACCCCGAGTTCGGCAAACGCATCTACGTGTTGCACGCCGCGCCCTTCATCCTGTATTTCTACGCCGATAAGATTGCCACATACCGCGCACTTCGCCGCCCAGGACGCCCATCGCGTCGAACTCCCGTCTGACCCTCCAAATGCTTGCCACGTGGCTCGTGGTGCTTGTCGGCGGCTTCGGCGTCATGTTTGCCTTCTGGAGTGCGAGCGATTACAGCGGCGACAAGGGCTTTCACTACTATCAGGCTGCCACATGGGGTGACGGCCTCTTCCTCCCAATCCTGGCCGGATCTGTCGTCGGTTACTTGTCACTCACTGCGCGCCAACCCAACAACCGTCCACGCAGTCACCGACAGTTGTTGGGCGAGAGGCTCGCATGGACACTGGCGGCGGGCGCTGCCCTTCTCGGCGCATCTACCCAGTTCGATTGGTTGGTAAGCGACGATACGGTCTTGAATTGGACTATCCCAACCCTTCATCATTTCAACGCTGCAGGGTTCTACCACGGCCTTTACCTCATTGCGATGTTCGGCCTCAATGCCTACCTGGCTGTTAGGCTCGCCTTGGCCCGGATGGCTTTGGCACGGTCCGGCACGCAGGACTCCGCCGTCTCGCACGCGCTGTATGCCCTAATCTGGTTTGGCGCTGTCGGCTACCTGCTGTTGAGCACGTCGGACAACCTGGGTGTCGTCCTCGGGGACTACCTCACCAGCCTTCCTGTGGTGGGTCTAGCGTTCCTGGGAATAGCCGTCTTCTCGGCACTCACCCAACTGCGGGGCATTCGCGCCAGAGTCACGCGAGCGGTTCGACTCAAGGCCCTCGCCAACGATCTGCGCGCCGCCGCCGTTGGCGTTCTCTTTGCTTTCGGGGTCTGCAACCTCATCGCTACAGATGCGCCCGGGGAACTCGAGGACGCCGTCCTCTTTGCCTCGGCCTTCGCTTTCTTGACCCTCTCGCTTCTTTCGATTCGCCGCATGAGCGCTGGCCTCACCGCCACGCTTTCCTCGGTTCTCTTGGCCGCCGGATTTGGACTCGGAGTCACCATATATTCTGCCCCATCCGCGGCATGGGCGTTCGCGTGCGCGATCTCAGGGGTTGTCGCGCTTCGATCTATTGCTCCAATTCAACCCACTTTCGTCTCCTCCCGTGCGCGGCACCCGCTCGCCTTGATGGCGGCCATTGGGTTGTACGGCGCACTCACTCAGCGCCATTCAGCTGAGGCGTTGGACACGTTCATGGCTGTGAGGGGATGGCACGAGGACATCCCCTTCTTACTCATGGACGTCATGATCATCGTCTTTGCGGCCGACGTCCTGCTACATGCTTTCAGGCAGACTGCCATAGTTGGCGATCGGTCCGAATTAGAGCGTCGTGGTGTGATTCGGCTCGAAAAGCGAGTGATGTGGGTGAGTATCCTCGCAGTCTTCTTCGGGCTAATGATTCTCCTTCTGTCATTGTTAGTAGCCGAGACAAGCACGTCGCTCGGGGTGACCACGGCTGGATGGATCTACTTGGGAACGGCAGCCATTCTCGCCGCACTGCTCGCGGGCCGGGTCCCGAAGGTCGGAACGCGAAGGCCGTGGTGGTCTATACCGGTCCTCGTGGCCCTGTACTGCTGCCTCGTCGGCTATATATCGGACCTGCGTCGGCCAGTCCTCATCGATGGTTGGGAGGTGTTCCTGATCTTCTCGATTCTCGGCTCTGCGGCGTTCATTGCCAATGGCGTGCTCGGCAACATGGGGTCATTGGTCGCAGTAAAGCCTGATCGCTTCGCACGAGTGGCAATCTTAACGCTCTTCGTAGGAGCGGTGGCGGTGTTTACGTCTGGTGTCCTGCCAACGCGCACCGCGAACGGCGAGACTCTCGCGCCTTCTCTCATTTCACCAACGGTTGGCCTCCTAGGCTGCTTCCTCGGGGCAATCATTCCAACCCTGTTGGTTTGCCGTCTCGTCCGCGGCGCGCCCAGTTACCATGTGGTCATTCAAGACAGCGAAATCGACGGGGCGTTCCAGGATTCACTGATGGCGGCATTCATGGTCTCGGCCGCTGGTTTGGTAGTGATTCATGGTCTTGAGGCCCGTGGCTGGATCGCCTTGGTGACACTCGCGGCGGTCTGGGCCACCGCGGCCACCGGCGTCTGGTTTACCCTGAGGAACAATATGGGGCATCTGATGCACCCGAAGCACTCCAGGGCGCTCTTCGACCAAGCGCTGGCTCTGGCCGGAACCTCCGGGCCGGGTGCCGCGGCCGTTAGGGACCAGCACCGAGCGCTGAAGCGCCACCTTGAGAGGCAGTCATGGATCGTTTGCTTCACCCTAGTGCCTTGGCCGGTGGTCCTCTTGGGCGTGTGGTGGAGACGGAAGTCAAGGGGCTGGGATAGTGACGCCAGCGACCCCGACGACACAGGCCCCACCGTGACCTTCGGGCAATATCTCTACGAGGGGTACCTCCTCGAAACCTCCCTTAGGACCGGGAAACATGCCGTCGTTGCCGACCGCGAACTCGGACTGGTCGAGGTTCCGCATGCAAGTCCGCGCTGGTGGCTTCGGTCAACACTCATCCGGAGCTGATTCTCGCGAGAAGCGCTTGCGTGCGGACCCGAATGGAATGTGGACAGTAAATGGACACCTTAGGGTTGGGTCATCTCCAGCCAGCCAGCGTCAAGGAGCGGCTGCACCCAGCGGGCAAAGCATTCATGCTTATTGCCCGCGCCGATAGCGCCGAGCATCTCGGCCCGGCCGCGCGGATCAGCTCCCGCCTCAGGGAGCGTCACAACTTTCGCGTCTACTCGTCCCTCTACTTATTCCTTTGGCGTTACTTGTCCCCCCATGTGTCCCTCTGACAGCGCCGCCACTCGGCCGCCATCGGCGAACCGACCCGAATAAGGAGGAGCACCAGCCATGAACGATTGGTGATGGGTAGGAACCACAACACGGATGATCCCGGGCAGTTCCGCGATGGTCGGCTCAGGCAGACCGCGCTCGGCGGCCCCCGCCGCCAGACCAGGAATGCCCGTGCCCCACGCCTCAATCAGACCGGCCTCATGAAACACCCTGGCCACCAGCGGATTGCGCACCCTCGAGGTCCCTTCGCGAATCATCTCGACAGTCAATCCCGGCATCAATCCGCCAGGATTGTCCACCTCAATGCGGTCGTCATAGAACGCCACTCTGATAGGGGTGCGTTTGATCATGGAATAGTCGGCGTACGCCAAAGCGTTCAGCACCACCTCGCGGAGCATGTCCAAAGGAATGCTGCACTCGCGCGAACGGTTCTGCGGGGGCGGCAGCGCAGGCCACGGCCCCTTGCCGAATCACTCCAGGATTCCTCTACGCCCGCCAGAACGGCTGCCAGTCCGAGGCTGACATCGGCCCATCTCACATCCGCCAAGACCCCGACTGAAGGGCTCTCCGTGTGACTGCCCAGATTGATGGGTGACATGCGGCCTCGCCGCCGGAAAGCCGTTCGGACTGGTTGTGATGATTCTGTGAAAGAACGACCGCGGTAAGGTCCTGGTTCGTTGAGGTACCTGGCCGGTCCATGCGACTGCGCGGTCGCAGGCTCCCGTATTCCGCAACAGGACCCGTACTCGCCGAGGTCTCGTCTCACCTAGCTGCCTTTGTTGCTGAAACGTGTGCAGATGAGCCGAGTTTTCGGATCCCGTGGGGTGCCGCTAGGAGACTGTCGGACAAAACCGTTTCGCGGATAACCGCAACGCTCTGACCTGCGGTGATGTCTCGCGAAAACGCCCGATTTCGGCTTTGTCCGACAGTCTCCTAGGCCCTAGTTCTCGGGGTAGATCCGGAACTTCCGTCGTTGAGGTGGTCCAGCAGCCGGTTGATTACGATCTCGCCGGCTTGGTCGATGTCGTATCCGCCAGGCATGGCGGCCAAGAGCGGTGTCAGGTCGTTTCGGAAGCTCGGGGGGCGAGTTTGGCTCGCGGATTGGCGGTGGCGCGCGAGCCATTCAACCCCTCGGGGCGGTATGGACCGAAAGCCGCAAGCATGTCGCCGGGATTGAGCTTGAGCCTGGTCAACGCGAGCCAGAGGTCGAACAGGTCGCGGCCCTTGGAGCGTCGGTAGAGCGCCCTGATCTTGGTGGCGACCAACTCCGTTGGCTGGAGAGTAGCCACCTCGGCCTGGCCGCGCCACCAGGAGGATTCGACTTGGGAGGGCAGGCGGGCCAGCGGCATGGCGGTGAAGCCCAACTGCCTGCCGAGTTTGCCGAGGACGGAGACCGACGGTCCGATCCCTCCCGCAGTGGTGCGCATGTAGTCCAAGTCCTCGCTGTAGCGCAGCGGTTCAGGGAGATGGAGTTTGTGCAACGCGGTGCCACCGCGGAAGGCCAGTTCGCCACCCAGGTAGGGATGGTTGGCTATCTCGCAGATCGCCCTCGAAAGCAGGAGGTCTTGTTCGACTTGGGAGGGGAGCGGCCACGGGTGGGCAGCCGACCACTCGCGGACGGCCAGTTCGGGGATCACACGTCTACCCCCAGATCGGCGTTCAGGCGCAGGTTCCAGTCTTTATCGACCGGTCCCCGGCGGGGACCACTAGGCGACAGCAAAGAAGGCGTATGTGCGCCAGTAGTGGTGGCCCGGCGCAGTTTGCCGAGGTTCTTGGTGTCCGTGTTGTTGGCGAGGATCCAGCCGACCCGGCGCGCGGCGGCCACCGGGTACAGACTGGCGGTTTCGGCCAGCAACGTGGCGTCCAATCCGCCGCCGTCAGCTAATTCGACGATGACGTTGGCGGCGTTGTCGATTCCGGCCGCCCAGGCGGGTTCGGCGGCGACATCGAGCGCGGTGGCTTCGCGGCTGGACACTGGCACGTCCCCGGCTGCGACCCGGCGCTGGGTGACCAGTATCCGGGAAACGTTGGCGCGGGCGTGGAACTCGGTCCTGGCCCGCCCGATCTGCCGGTCTTTGACCGTCTTGGAACAGGCCACCTGGAACACTTGGGGCGCCTGGTGGGCGGCGCCGTGGAGGGCGGCCGCTGAAAGCCAGCCTACGTGGTAGGAGGCGCCGAGGTAGGTCATCCAGGCGTCGATGTATTCGATGGCGGGATACGACCCCAGGCCTCGGTGTTGGGAAGGGACCGGAACCCACAGGCCTCTGGCCGGGGCGACCCATTCGCCGCGCAGCATCGGGGCCCGCAACCGGACCCGCACCTGGCCCGGAGGCACGCCGAGCAATTGGGCGGCGTCCGAGGTTGCCAAAGCTACCCGTCCGCGCGCCAGTGCCCAGTCCGCCAACCTGGGGGCTGGGACCGATCCGACGCCTAATGTGGTAATCAAAGTCCCTGTCGTTACATAGATCGTAACGATAGGCAATCACAACATGACCCGCGCCTGGAGTGCGATCCGGGCTTGCTCTACGCGGGAAGGCGGAGCTGACGGCCAGCAGCGGATCCCATCGTCTTCCCACCGGAATCAACCGCCGCGGACCGGAGGGGACCGG
>JAIRXV010000072.1 GCA_031268115.1 Bifidobacteriaceae bacterium | reverse complement strand
TCCTTTACGGGATGATAGGGCTGTTGGGTGCGCGGATTTGGATCGAAAACAAGGTCGATTTCTCCATGCCCACCAATCTGATGCCGGCAGCAGTTGCCCTGATAGCAGGTATAGCCAATTTCACTTTCACCATTGGAGACGTGCAGTTCACCGGCATAGCCACTGGCACAATTGCTGCGTTCGCGCTTTACCACGGGATGCGGTGGCTTGCCAAGGTCCGCGGGAGCGAATTAGCGTGACCCTCCGCAACATGCGCCCACGTGTTTTCGCCGCCAGTTTGGCGTTCGTGCTGGCGTGGGCCGTGGCCTGCTCTCCCACGGACGATGCCGGTCCCTCCTCACCCGCGTCCACCACCCCGGCTGGGGGGAACACGGGAGAGGAGGCCCCGGCGTCATCGTCCCCATTGCCTGAGGAATCCAGCGCCACCAGCGCCACCAGGTCCGCTGCGGCCGGCCCGCTGGGCGACTGGTTGGCCGCGAACCTCACGGCCGGCGACCACGCGGTGACGGTGGCAGGCGATGAACCGTTGGACGATGCGGGGTTGAGTATCGATGTGGCGTGGGCCTTGACCTCGGTGGGCGGCCACGAAACGGAGGTGGCCGCCATCGGGCGGTGGCTGGCCGATCCGGCGCACATGGATGCCTACACCGGGCAGGCCGGCGGTGAGATCTATGCCGGCGCGGCGGCCAAGGCCGCACTCGCGTTTCAGACCGCCGGCATCGCGGCCGGACTGACGGACGGCGAAGGCCAATCGAAGGCAGCCGAATTGGCGGCGGTCGTGGAGGGGCGCATCCAAAGCGATGGAAGGGTTAGCGACGAATCGTCCTACGGCGACTATTCGACGCCGTTCAGCCAGGCGTTGGCGGTGATCGCCCTAGTCAAACAGGCTCGTGATGTAGGCGGTGAGGAAGGACCCGTGGCGTACCTGGCGGCATCGGCCTGCCCTAAGGGAGGTTTCCCGGCCATGTTTGCCGGCGCGGGCGAAATCGACGGACCCGAGGCCGAGTGTGTCACTGACATCGACGCCACCGCGTTGGCGCTTCAGGCGCTCGCCCTGGCGGGCGGTTACGACGCCGCCTTGGAGGCCAACCTCGCATGGTTGCTCAGCCTGCAGCAACCCGACGGATCGTGGGGACTGGAGGGGCCAAGCGTCAACTCGACCGGCCTGGCCGTTTCGACTCTGGCGGCGTTGGTGGGGAGTGACGCGGCACTGGACCGGGAGGCGGCCACCGCGGCCGCGCAACTGGGTGTCGCCTGGTTGGAGGGCGTCCAAAACGCCGATGGCGGCCTGCCGATTGACGCTTCGGGCGATTCGGACCTACGGGCCAGCGCGCAAGGCGCGTTGGGCCTCCTCGGCGTAGGGATAGGGAACCTGACGGGCTGATAGAGGTCCGGCCAGCGGGCCGATCTTTGCGACCGGCCCCTCTGGCCCTCCGAGGTCGCCAACACCGCGGACACCTAAGGCTCCCGAACGACCCCCGGCGAGGATGACGTGGGCGAAGGCAGCGAGGAAGGCGTTGCGGCGGGGGCGGCGCCTGCAAGCAGTTCCGCGAGCGGAGTGCAATCCGCCGGGAACGGGATGACAGTTCCGGAATGGACGTTGACCGTTTCCAAAGGACGCAAGGTTTCATATTGCGCGCCGATGATCATGTCCACGCTCTCATCGGCCCTGTTGTCTAAAGTCAGCAGGGTGCCCTCCGGTGCGTGTGCCAGCAGGAGGTAGGCGCGGCTTAGACCCAGTTCGCCGGTTCGTAGCAGCGCCACCCCGGAATACTCGATGGGGGCGTTATCGACCCGTCCCACAATGAACCCCCGCCGCTCCAACGCCTGCGCCAAATACGTGGCGGCACCGTTCATGGACGAACCATTGAGCACGTTGACAGTGACCAGCGCGGCCTGGGGATACATTGAGGACTCGTCGCGGGGGCATGGCGTTGGGCCGTGATCCTCGCTGAGCGGTGTGGGGGAGCTGAACGGCGCGGACAGCAGCGGATCCATCCGCCCGAGGAACATCGCAGCGCTGGCGACCCCCGCCACCGCGATGACGGCGATCAGCAGACCAAGGATCAGGGTCTGGCGCATGATCAGACGGCGTTTGCGCACACGCCACAGGTCCTTGGCCTTCATGCGGTCTCGACCACGGGCAGTTCGGAAGTCTGAGTCAATTCGGCGGCGGCCGGGCGCTCCAACCCGAGTTCGGTCAAGTCAAGCACCCGCACGTGGAGCATCTGGCGTTGATACAGCGCCGCGCGCACGGCCCGATGAAGGCCGTCTTCCAAGTAGTAGGTGCCCCTCCACAGCACCACGTGGGCAAAGAGGTCGCCGTAGAAGGTCGAGTCTTCGCTCAGCAGATTGCCGAGGTCAAGGGTACGTTTTGTCGTTATCATGTCGGACAAGCGGATCTGGCGTGGGGGGATGGTGGACCACTGCTTAGGGGTGACATACCCGTGATCGGGATATGGACGCCCATCGGCGATGGCTTTGAAGATCACAGGGGGCAGTTTACGGAAGTCAGGCCGGGTCCGCGCCCGCCTCCCGGTTGATGTCCCGCTGGTTCTTCTCCACCGCAAGGCGGGGGGTGCCCTCCGGGGAGGCCATCGTCCGGAAACGCGGTGTAGCACGGGCGGTCCACCACTCAGGGGCCACCGGCGTGGACCGAATCGAGGTCCCCGTCCCGCCAAGCACCACCCCAAGAGTCGTCAACGCCGTGCTGACAAGCCCAAACACGGTGTGGTCTGGCCCTAACGCACGCAGCGCGATCTCAACCGGCACCCCCACATCCACGAGCTGCATCCCGGGCGGCAGGCGGACTGCCAGCTCGGCGCGGTCCTCCCGCCTATGCGGAAAGTAGGCCGCTGGACCGTGGTGAGCGGCGACATCGGCCACCCAGCGGTAGTAGGCGTCGTCGCGGATCAATCCGTCCGGGACCAACGCCGACCCTAGGATGACGGTCGGTTGAGCCACAAGAGTGTCCGATGGCGTTCCCCTGAGCCACTCGAAACCGTGCTGGACGAGCCTGCCGCCTTGACGCCGCCACGCGGCCGCTTCACCATCGGGCGGCGGCAGCGCGGTGAACACCGCGACCCGGCCCTGGCCGGCCAAGCGCCGCAACCGCCGCGACGCGGCAGCGCCCAAGGCGCGACGCCACCGAGGCTGAGCTTCATGATCCCGGATGAGCGGCGACCCGCCCGGCGCCACCAATTTGCCAACGGCTCGGGCCGTTGCCAGGCCATCGTCCAACAGGACCGCTTCGAGGAGCGGCTCCGCCAGCATGCGAACTTGAGCCGGCCACGAATAGACATCGCCAACCGCCCACGCGCCCCCGCGGACCGGACGAAAAACCTGTGCCGGTCCCGCCAACCCCAACGTTAGGCCGGCCGGCAAACCCAGACGCGCAACGGCATCGGCGGTGGTCGACATGGTGGGGACCTTCCGGTAGGCCGCGATATGGGCTCGGGGACCGAGCAAGCCGGCCGCAAACGCCTCGACCGCACCGAGCAACTGAAGCGGCGACTCCACCCAGGCCTGGGCGAGATGGTCGTTCACTTGCGTAAACGCTTCATAGGCGCGACCTCTCCCGGGTGGATCTTCTTGGTGGCATCGCCCAAAGCCAAGGTGACTATCCGGATGTCGCGGACCAGACGCTCCAACCCAGGCGGTTCGAGGGAGGCCGCCTGATCCGATCCCCACATGGTCCGATCCAACGTGACGTGCCGTTCGATGGCGGCGGCCCCCAACGCAACAGCCGCAACCGAGATCTGCAGGCCGCGCTCATGGCCCGAATAGCCAACGGGAACCCCGTAGCGTTCGGCTAACGCGGGGATGTTGAGCAAATCCGCCTCATCGGGCGGCATCGGGTAAGTCGAGGTGGTGTGCATTAGCACAAGGTTGTCAGTGCCAAGCACCGCCACGGCCGCATCCACAATGTCCCACGTGGCCATACCGGTCGAAGCGATCACCGGCCGGCCGGTGGCGCCGATGGCGCGCAACAGTTCCATATCCGTCAGGCACGCCGAAGCGACCTTGTGGGCGCGAGGGTTGAACTCTTCGAGGAAAGCCACCGATTCCAAATCCCACGGCGAACCGAACCAGTCGATCCCCAAGCCCGCCGCGGCCCGCGCGATCTCCGCATACTCGCCGCGGCCGAATTCGACCCGCCGGCGATAGTCGAGGTACGTCATCGTCCCCCAAGGCGTTTCGCGTAGCACCCCGCGCATGGCAGTTGGGGTGGCGGATTCGGGAGTGCGTTTCTGGAATTTAACCGCATCGCAGCCAGCGGTCGCGGCGACCCGCATGAGTTCTAAAGCCACACCCAAATCGCCGTTGTGGTTGACGCCGATCTCCGCGATCACGTAGACCGGCAGGCCGGGACCGATAGGCAAAGGGTCGCAGATCACAGAGGCTCCTTGGCGGCGCGCGCAGCAACGATCGCGTCCGCGATTTCGCGGACCGCACCGTGGCCGCCGCGAGCAGCTGTCACTACGCGGGCGGCGGCCCGGATCTCGGGATGGGCATCGTTGACGGCACACGGCCAGCCGACTGTCGCCATCGTCGGGGCGTCGTTCAGATCGTTGCCGAGGAAGGCCGTGCGGGCCGGGTCGATGCCGTTGCGGCTCAACCAGGCCTTGAGTGCGGCGGCTTTGTCCGCGATGCCACCTTGGATCGGGATGCCCAGTTTGGCCGCGCGATACCCAGCGATGGGCACGGTTTCGCTGGTCAAGACGACCATGGGTAGGCCGATGGCGCGCAGCATCGCGATGCCGAGACCGTCCGAGCGGTTGACGCGCACGGCCTCGGAGCCATCCTGGCCAAGGCAGACGCTGTTGTCCGTGTGGACACCGTCGAAGTCCATCGCTAAGGCGTCCACGTCCAGGACGGCACGGTAGAGGCGCGGGTCCAGGATGGGAGCGAGGGCACGGGCGACTGCGAGGTCTTGCGGCGAATCGATCTCGATTGCCGTGTCGGGGCTGACTTCTTGAACGGCCAACCGCCCGAAGAACCGGAACCCAGCGTTGAGGAACCCGGCCGTGTCCATCGCGTAGAAGGCCCCGGTTTCAGCGAAATGCGGTTCCCGTTCCTGGCGGCGCTGCCGCGAATCGCGGGGATGGCCGAGCGGTTGCAGGGATTGTTCGGTTTGAACCCAGGTGAAGGTGTGTGTCGGGGCTGCGGCGAAGACGACATCGGCTCGGCCGCAAGCCACGTGTCCGATGGCGGCACGCACGTCGCGCGGATCGATAAACGGGGATGTGACCTGCGCAAACACGATGACATCGGGAATGAAAGCGTTAGCGCGCTCGAACTCGGCCAGGGCGTGGACCAGCGCTGACTCCGATGTTGCCGTGGGCCCGGACAGCTCATCCGGGCGTGCGATGACCTGTGCTCCTTCTCGGCTGGCCTCTTCGGCGATGGCCTGATCGTCGGTTGTAACGGCGACGCGATCCACGCCGGCCAGTGCCATCGCACGGACTGCTCGGGCTACGAGGGAGACCCCGCCTACCCGTTGCAGGTTCTTCCGGGGAACCCCGACTGAACCGCCTCGGGCAGGGATAACCGCCAGGACGGAGATCGGAGGCCGGCGTGGGGCGGCGGCAAGGGGCGGAGGGGGCGGTGTGGTGGCGAGAGGCGGAGGGGGAGTAGCGGGCAGCGGTGGTGGGGGCGAGGTGGTGGCAAGGGGCGGAGGGGGAGGCGGAGGCACAGGTGGGGGCGGTGTCAGGGGGTTGGATATGGACTGGTTCGGCGGTGTAAGGCTGTCCGTGGCGATCACTTCCCGGTGAGATGGGCTCTGAGGTGGTGCTAGGTGTCCGAGGCGAAGCCTCATTAGGACGGTGGTGAAATACCACCGTCCTAGATGTTAGCTGCCGCGTCTCAGCAGGTCAGAGCTACGCTCTTCCCCGCTGACGCGGTCGAACGCCGGTTATTCACCGGCGTCCTAGTGAGATCCTGCGGGCCAAAGGCATCCTTCGCCCCGACTTCAACGCGTCAGCCTGGCCGAGCGCTGGCGGTGAGGGCCGGGTGCGAGCTTGGTCCAGCGAGCTGCCCGCGGGGGCGTTGCAGGTGCGCCCTGCTGAATGCTAGGCCCCCACGGCGCCTGCGGGGAACCACCCTCGGTTGGGGCCGGGTTGGGCTGGGGTGGGTGTAGGTTGGTTTGGCGTACGAAGTTGGGCACTTTTTCCCTTCTTTCAGATCGGGGGTTCGCTATGTCGATGTTGTTGTCGAGGGTGTGCGTTGGGGTGCGCGGTGGGGTGGGGTTTAGGTCGTTGGTTGGGGTGGTGGGGGTTGGTGTGTTGGTTGGGGTTGGTGTGTTGGTGCCGGGTGTT
>JAIRXV010000050.1 GCA_031268115.1 Bifidobacteriaceae bacterium | reverse complement strand
GTCGCGTGAACCGTGACGCCACCCGTCCCCGTGGCCACGGCCGCCCAACCAGATAACGATCCGGTAACGGTCCGCGCTGACTGGCACACACCAGGGTCCACGACATGGATAGCCCTTCGTGCAGGGGTCCATCTCGCCTTGGGGTAGGATGCCCGGAGCCGTCATGTCGGCCGCGGTTTGTAGTGCCCGGGTGAACAGGCCCCGGTGCTCCGCGCAGCAATGCCCTGAAAGGATCCTTGATGCCGCTCGATAGCGCGACTAAGCAACGGATTATTGTCGAATACGCCACGCACCCGGGCGACACGGGTTCGCCGGAGGTCCAGGTGGCCCTCCTCACCCAGAGGATCAAAGACCTGACAGAGCATTTCAAGGTGCACAAGCACGATCACCACTCACGGCGGGGGCTGCTGCTCCTCGTCGGTCAACGTCGCCGTCTCTTGGGCTACCTCCAGGAGATCGATATTGAGCGGTATCGCAGCCTGATCGCTCGCCTCGGCTTGCGCCGATGACACGGTCGGTGCCGCGTCCGCGGCGCCACAATTGAAACGTCGTACCTCGTCCACGTGACACTTCGGGGCATCGCGCACGCAGCGGTCCTCGGTAGTGGCCTCCGGACGCGCCAGCTGGCGCCACCGTGGGCCTCGATCGAAGACCGCCTCGCGGTGGGGCTCTCGACAACGTGTGCGTGTGGGCGCAAACAGTAGAAAGGGGACACACCCATGGAGGGTCCCGAAATTCAGTTCTCCGAGGCCGTCATCGATAACGGTTCGTTCGGTCAACGCACAGTACGGTTCGAGACGGGCAGGTTGGCGAAGCAGGCCGCCGGCTCTGTCGCTGCCTACCTCGACGGGCAGACTATGGTGCTGTCGGCCACCACGGCCGGTAAACACCCGAAAGAGCAGTTCGATTTTTTCCCGCTGACTGTCGATGTGGAAGAGCGCATGTATGCCGCGGGCAAGATTCCCGGCTCCTTCTTCCGCCGCGAGGGCCGGCCGGGCACTGAGGCGATTCTCGCCTGCCGCCTGATAGACCGCCCCCTGCGCCCCTTGTTCGTCAAGGGTCTGCGCAACGAAATCCAGGTGGTGGTGACCGTCCTTTCCATCCACCCGGCGGACACTTACGATGTCTTGGCCATCAACGCGGCCTCTCTGTCGACGCAGATCTCCGGGTTGCCGTTCTCCGGCCCCGTGGCCGGTGTTCGTGTGGCCCTGATCGACGGGCAGTGGGTGGCTTTCCCCCGTTACGCTGAGCGGGAACGGGCCGTTTTCGAGATGGTTGTGGCCGGACGCCTCGTGGACGATGACGTAGCGATCGCCATGATCGAGGCCGAAGCTGGGGATCGTGCCTGGCCTTTGATTAAGTCCGGTACGGCAAAGCCGCCCACAGAAGAAATCGTGGCCGCCGGCCTTGAGGCGTCCAAGCCGTTCCTAAAGGTTCTGTGCGAGGCCCAAGCGGACCTGGCGGCACGGACCTCGAAGGAAACCCGCGAATATCCTTTGTTCCCGGACTACCGCGACGATGCGTATGAGGCGACCGCCGCCATCGTCCAAGAGAAGCTGGCGGAGGCGCTGACCATAGCGGATAAGCAGCTGCGCGAGAGCCGGTTGGATGAGATCCGCGACCAGGCCGTGGGCGCGCTAGGCGAGGAATTCGCGGACCGCGAGAAAGAGATCGTCGCCGCGATCCGGGCAATCACCAAGAAGCTGGTGCGTCAGCGCATCCTGACCGAAGGCAAACGGATCGATGGGCGCGGACTGAAGGACATCCGCACGCTGTCCGCGGAGGTCGAGGTGCTGCCCAGGGTTCACGGATCGGCCCTCTTCGAGCGCGGCGAGACCCAGATTCTCGGGGTGACCACGTTGAACATGCTCCGCATGGAGCAGCAGGTCGATTCTCTGAGCCCCATCACGCATCGCCGGTACATGCACAACTACAACGTCCCGCCCTATTCGACCGGCGAGACCGGGCGGGTCGGCAGCCCGAAACGCCGCGAGATCGGGCACGGGGCGTTGGCCGAGCGAGCACTCCTGCCGGTACTGCCCAGTCGCGATGAATTCCCGTACGCGATCCGTCAGGTCTCAGAAGCGCTGGGCTCCAACGGTTCAACCTCGATGGGCTCGGTTTGCGCTTCGACGCTGTCGCTGCTCAACGCCGGGGTACCGCTGCGCGCGCCAGTCGCGGGCATCGCGATGGGACTGGTCAGCGATACTGTCGACGGCCAGACCCGCTACGCGGCGCTGACGGACATCCTGGGCGCCGAAGACGCCTTCGGGGACATGGATTTCAAGGTCGCGGGCACGGCGGATTTCGTGACCGCCATTCAGCTCGACACGAAGCTGGACGGCATCCCCGCCGACGTCCTCGCGGCCGCGTTGTTGCAGGCGCGTGAGGCGCGCCTGCATATCTTGGGTGTCATCAACGAGGCAATCGACACCCCGGACGAGATGAGCCCCTACGCGCCGCGCATCATCTCAGTCAGGGTTCCCGTGGACAAGATCGGTGAGGTCATCGGCCCGAAGGGCAAGATGATCAACCAGATCCAGGACGATACGGGCGCCGAGATCTCGATCGAAGACGATGGCACCGTTTACATCGGTGCCACCGATGGCACGTCGGCCGAGGCGGCCCGAACCGCGATCAACGCCATCGCGAACCCACAGATGCCGGAGATCGGGGAGCGGTTCGTCGGAACCGTGGTCAAGACCACCACGTTTGGGGCGTTCGTTTCGCTCACCCCGGGCAAGGACGGTCTGTTGCATGTGTCCCAGATCCGTCGGCTGGTGGGGGGACGCCGGGTGGAGAACGTTGAGGACGTGCTGAAGGTGGGCGATAAGGTCCAGGTCGAATTGGCGGAGATCGACCCTCGCGGCAAACTCTCACTGCACGCCGTGGTGGACGATGGCGCTGCCAACCCGGCCAGTGCGGGCGAGGCGCCGTCTTCGGACAGCGGCCGAAGCCGGGACGATCACGGTCGCCGCGAGCTGCGGCCCCGCCGCGACAGCCGTCCCGCGGGACGCGACGAGACCGAGCCTGCGCGCCAGGCGGCGCCTGCCTCTGAGTCGGCGGTGGCGCCTGCGTCCGCCCCGGCCGACACGGCTGCGGCCCCGGCGGACACGCCTGCGTCTGGGCCCGCGGCCACTACGGCCCCTGCGCCAGATTCGGCGGACACGGCCGAGCCGGCGGGCGATGAAGGCGAGGAAGGCGAGTCGGGTACCGAGTCATCCGGCGACGAGCGGCCTCGGCGGGAGCGTCATCGTCGGCATCACCACCGTGAGACAACGGATGAGTGAGCGTTGAGCACAGGCCTCAACCCCCTGCCGGGTCAGGACGCGAGCGTTTCCCGCTCGGTCCTACCCGGCGGGGTGCGACTCCTAACGGAGCGTGTGGCCGGAATGCGTTCGGTCGCGATCGGCGCGTGGGTGCCGGTGGGTTCGCGAGACGAAGCGAACGGCCACTTCGGGTCCACCCACTTCCTTGAGCACTTGCTGTTCAAGGGAACGGCGCGGCGGGACGCGATGGAGATCGCCGAATCGTTCGACAAGGTGGGCGGCGAGGCCAACGCGGCCACCGCCAAGGAACACACCTGCTACTACGCCCGTGTGTTGGACGCGGACACGCCGATGGCCGTGGACGTGCTGCTGGACATGGTGACCGGAGCGGCACTCGACCCAGACGAGTTTGAGCTGGAGCGGGGCGTCATTCTCGAAGAGCTCGCGATGACCGAAGACGATCCCCACGAGGTTGCCCACGAGGCGTTTGCCGCCCAGGTCTACGGGAGCAATCCGCTGGCGCGGC
>JAIRXV010000457.1 GCA_031268115.1 Bifidobacteriaceae bacterium | reverse complement strand
CGATGAGCGCGGCGAGGTAGTGTCGCCCGGTGCGGTGACCGCCATCGTCGCCCTCGGAGAGATTGCCCGCGAGCGGGAAGCGGGCCGCGATCCAGTGGTGATCCACAACGCGATTACTTCGCGGATTGTGCCGGAACTGATCGCTGCGGCCGGTGCCACGCCCATACGCACCCGGGTGGGCCACGCGTTCATCAAAGAGATTATGGCCGCCAATAACGCGGTGTTCGGCGGTGAGCATTCGGCCCACTATTACTTCAGGGATTTCTTCTTCGCGGACACCGGGATGCTCGCCGCGCTCCACATCCTGGCTGCACGCGACCGCGCTGGCCACCCCATGAGCGTCCTCGCCGAGATGTACCAGCCATATACCTCGAGCGGCGAGATTAACTCGCGGGTTAGCGACGTTGGGGCCGCGATTGCCCGGGTTAGGGACGCATATGGTCCCGATGAGGCCGCCGGTACCGTCGTCATCGACGCACTCGACGGCCTAACGGTGGACCATTGGGGTTCGGCCCCGCGCTGGTGGGCCAACGTCCGTCCGTCCAACACTGAGCCGCTGCTACGCCTCAATGTCGAGGCTGCCGATCCCGATGTCATGCCCAAAGTCCGCGATGGCGTTCTCACTCTGATTCGCGGAGGAACACAGTGACCGCCTTGACGCCGTGGGTGCGCGCGGCCTTGCGTTGCCCGGTGTGTCGCGGCGAGTTGGACGATGCCGGCCCACCCCCGGCCGTGGCCTGCCCAACGTGCGGTGTGAAATACCCGGTGAGGGACGGCATCGTCCACCTCCTTGCAAGCGAAGGGAAACCGCTGTGAGCGCCGACAAACCCCGCGATATCCAGCCAGGGCGGTACGAGGTGGCCGATTTGCGCCTCGCAGCCTATGGGCGCCACGCCATCGACTTGGCCGAGCACGAGATGCCCGGGCTGATGGCGTTGCGGGCCGAATATGGGCCGTTGCGTCCCCTCGCCGGCGCCCGGATCACGGGGTCGCTGCATATGACGGTTCAGACGGCCGTGCTGATCGAGACCCTGCTGGCCTTGGGTGCGGAGGTTCGTTGGGCTTCTTGCAACATTTTCTCCACCCAGGATGAGGCGGCCGCGGCCGTCGCGGTGGGTCGGGACGGGCGGTTGGACGCACCCACGGGCCCGCCGGTGTTCGCATGGAAAGGCGAGACGCTGGAGGACTATTGGCGGTGCGCGGTGGCTGCTTTGGATTGGCCTGACACCGGCCCGACCGCCATCGTGGACGATGGCGGAGACGCAACCGCCCTAGTCCACGTCGGCTTGGCAAGCGAGGAAGCTGGGAACCCGGCCGACTCCGCGGCCGCTCGCTCGCCGGATGAGCGCGAAATGCTAGGCGCGGCGCGGCGACTATTTGGACAGTGGACCCGGATCGGGCAGTCCATTCGCGGGGTCAGCGAGGAAACCACCACGGGCGTGTTGCGGCTGACCCAGTTGGCCGAAGCGGGACGTTTGCGATTTCCTGCGATCAACGTCAACGATTCGGTCACTAAATCCAAGTTCGACAACCGGTACGGTATTCGCCACTCACTGCCCGACGGCCTGAACCGCGCCACGGACGTGTTGATAGGCGGGAAGGTCGCATTCGTGGCGGGCTACGGGGACGTGGGCAAGGGCGCCGCGGAGGCATTACGAGGGCAGGGGGCGCGCGTCATCGTCGGGGAGGTCGATCCGATTTGTGCCCTCCAAGCCACAATGGACGGCTACCAGGTGGCGCGCCTGGACGATGTGGTGGGTGAGGCCAACTTCGTCATCACCTGCACGGGCGGGCGGGACGTGGTGCTCGCTCAGCATATGGCCCAGATGCGCGACAAGGCAGTGGTGGGCAACATCGGACATTTCGACAATGAGATCGATATGGCGGGACTGGCCGCGGTTCCCGGCATCAAACGCGTCCCACTCAAAGACCAAGTGGACGAATGGGTGTTTCCCGACGGCCATTCGGTCATTGTGCTCAGCGAAGGACGGCTGTTGAACCTGGGCAACGCGACCGGACACCCGAGTTTCGTGATGTCGGCATCGTTCGCCAACCAGGTGTTGGCGCAGATCGAATTGCACACCGCAGGCCCGGGCGTCTACGGACCTCAGGTGTATCGGTTGGCTAAGTCTTTGGACGAGAAGGTGGCTCGGCTCCACTTGGGGGCGCTGGGTGCGGTCTTGACGGAACTGACCAGGACGCAGGCCGCCTACTTGGGTGTGGACCCGGCTGGACCGTATAAGCCGGACCACTACCGGTACTGAAGGCGCTATTGGCAAACCGCCAGCTTGTGTTTCGATGCCGGGTCCTTCTCTTCGCTTCACGCGCGAACCGCTCCGCGTCCCGGCAACTTCCCTACAAGCTGCCGCGTCCGCGAACGGGGGCACAGCGGCAAAGCCAAAGGTATCGGGCAAGGGACGCAGTGAGCTCGATCCCGTGCGGGGCCCTGGCACCGCCCCCTGCCCGGGTTAGCGGTAAGGGCCGCCCTTGGCCCAACTACCTGGTCCGGGCTTCGCCCTCCCCAGCTGAAGCGGTCGTCGCCCGGGTTCCCACCCGGGTTCCTGGTTGAGTCAAGCGGCGTCCCACCCGCCCGCGGCCTGGTTGCAGTAGGCGATTGGAGGCCTTCGGTGGCACGATAGCTGGATGGCTCGAATCCTCGTGATCGATGACGACACGGTGCTGGCCGAGATGATCGGAATCGTGCTGACTGGCGAGCACTACGACGTAGCTTACTGCACGAGCGGTGACAGGGCGCTGGCCGCCTACCGCGGTCAACGCCCTGATCTGGTGCTTCTTGACCTCATGTTGCCAGGGGTCGATGGCATTGAAGTGTGCCGCAGGCTGCGGTTGGAGTCGGGTGTCCCGATCGTCATGCTCACCGCTAAGAGCGAAACTGCCGACATCGTTTCCGGGCTGGAGGCCGGTGCCGA
>JAIRXV010000453.1 GCA_031268115.1 Bifidobacteriaceae bacterium | reverse complement strand
TCGTGGGTTGGCGCTCAGGGTGGGCGCCGTGTTTCACGATTGGAGGCTGTGTTGAGCAAACATGTAGAGATTGTGAGGCTGTCGGAGGCTGGCATGTCCCAGCGGGAGATCAGTTCCGCGTTGCGGTGCAGCTTGGCGACGGTCAACAAGACCCTGAAGGCGGCTAGGGCGAAGGGACTGGCCGCGTCCGACCTGGCGGGCGCGGATGAGGCCGCTGCCCGCCAGGCCCTGTTCGGGCGGCCGGCCGACATCCCGGGCCGGGTCCGGCCCGACTTCGAGGACGTGTGCAAACAGCTCCGCAAAGATTCGGTGTCCCTGTCGTTGCTGTGGGATGAGTACTCGAGGGCTTGCGCTGCCGCCGGACAGGCCGCTTACCAGTACTCCCAGTATTGCGCGCTGTACGCCGCTTGGCGTAAAGAGCGGGGCTTGTCGGTGCCGAAGGGCCAGATCAGGCACACGCCTGGCAGGCTCGCCGAGGTCGACTGGGCGGGCCTGCGGGCCGCGTACACCGACCGGGCGTCCGGCGCGGAGCGACGCCCGTGGGTGTTCGTTGCCTGCCTGCCTCACTCGCAGTTGTTGTACGCCGAGGCGTTCGACGACATGCGCCAGCCGTCCTGGTCGGCGGCGCATGTGCGGATGCTGCGGTATTTCGGTGGTGTCCCGCAGTTGGTCACTCCGGACAATTGCAAGACCGGGGTGGCGAAAGCGGACTACTACGACCCGGTCGCGAACCGTGACTACGAGGCGCTGGCGTCTCACTACGGGTTCGCGATCCTGCCAGCCAGACCGGTCTCGCCACGCGACAAGCCCTCGGCCGAGAACACCGTCAAGTTTTGTCAGACGTGGGTGATCGCTTACCTACGGGCGGAGCGGTTCTTCTCGCTGGGGGAACTCAACCGGGCGGTGCGGGGCAGGGTGGAGGAGTTGAACGCGCAGCCGTTCAAGGGCCTGGACTGGTCCCGGCGGGACGTGTTCGACACCGAGGAGGCGCCCGCCCTGGCGCCGCTGCCCTCGTCGGACTACGAGCCCGCCGAGTGGAAGAAGGCGAAAGCGGGCCTCGACTACTGCGTCCAAGTCGACAAGCGGCGCTACTCGGTGCCGTACCGTCTGCGCGGCGAGACCCTGGACGTGCGCCTGACGGCCACGGCCGTGGAGGTGTTCTCAGACGGGGAACGGGTGGGGTCGCACCCGCGCCTGACGGGGCGCCTGGGGGAGGTGTCGGTCGCTGAGGGGCACATGCCCGAGGCGCATCGGCTCGGCTTGGAGGAATGGAGCCCCGACCGGCTCAAGGGCTGGGCGCGGAGTGTGGGGCCGGCCTGTCTGGAGGTCGTCTCGAAGATGTTGGAGTCCAAACCGCATCCGGCGTTGGCGTACCGGGCGTGCCTGGGGGTGCTTCGCTACTCGAAGGACAAGGGTGGGGAGTTCCTTGAGGCGGTCTGCGCCGAAGCGCTGTCGTTGTCTTCGCAAGTGGGGTACAAGCAGGTCAAAGCGTTGGCCGCGAAAAGAGACGCGGACTTGGGGCGCGGCTGGCAGGAGCCGACACTGCCGGGCCTGGGCGACGCCGGGCTGGTCCGCGGCGCCAGCGACTACCGGTTGGCAGGCGAGCTGTGATCGCCGAGCAGACCTGGGACAAGATGCGTCGGATGCGGCTGAACCACCTCGCTGTCGTGGCCAGGGACATGGCCCAGAACCCGGCCCACGACTCGCTGCCGTTCGCGGACCAGTTGGGGATCCTGATCGACGCGGAATGGGAGTATCGCCAAAGCCACAAGACCGAGTTGCTGAGGAAGAAGGCCGCCCTGAGTGACCCGGCCGCCAAGATCGAGGCGATCGACTGGCTGCCCGAGCGTGGACTGGACAAGAAGCGGGTCTTGTCGTTGGCGACTTGCGGCTACATCGACGCCGGCCACGACGTGGTGATCCTCGGCAAGACCGGGGTCGGCAAGAGCTTCCTCGCTCAAGCGCTGGGTGACGCGGCCTGCCGCAAGCACCGTCACACCCGCTACATCAGGATGCCGGCGTTGCTCGACGACCTGGCCATCGCCTTCCGCGCCGGAAGGGGACGCGAAACGCTTGACGAGCAGGCCAAACCCGATCTGCTCATAATCGACGATTTCATGCTCTGCCCGCCCGGCCGGGACGGCGCACAGCTCTTGCTCGAGATCGCCGAGAAACGCTTGTTCTCAGGCTCGACCATCTACTGCTCGCAGATCCCACCCGACCAGTGGCACCAGCGGGTCGAGGAGAAGATCGTCGCGGACGCCCTGCTGGACCGCATCGTCAACCGCGGCGTCATCATCCAGATCGGCGGTGACTCCATGCGCAAGCGAACACGACCCGCCCAATAGCCACGACACCACAGACTCGGCGCCCGGGCACAGGGCCGTCCCCCAAACCCCGGGCGCCGTTACACCACCACCGGACAACGCGTTACCCCAAACCCGGACAAAACGTTACAAACCTGCCGGAATTTCCACTTGTAACGCTCCACCCATCACAGGGTACTCGTGGGGTTGGCGGGGTTGGCTTGGGGGCGGGCTGGTTGGCTCACCGTCGAGTTGGGGGTTTGGGTCGCGAAACTGGGCGTGCTCGCGGCTCGGAACCCCGATTCGGTGTTATGAGCGGCGTGCTCGTGTCGAGAACCGCGCTCACCCCGAGGCCCACCGCCGAGCCCGCGCTTCG
>JAIRXV010000287.1 GCA_031268115.1 Bifidobacteriaceae bacterium | reverse complement strand
ACAAAAAAACAGACCCCAGCCAACACCCACCCCAAAAAAGAGGCAAGCATCAAAAAAACAGGCATCACAAACTCATCATGGCACACTATCGAGATAACAAGCAACGAACCCGAACGCACAGATCCCACGTGCTACACATGGGGTCGATTGGGCGCAGGGTGGATAGTCTAACCCAGGATGGAGCCTCGTGGCAAGTCGGCGGCCGGCCGGTGCTCGCCTCGTGCTCAATCGACCAGGCGGATGAAGGTCGGGTTCGACTGCCACATCGTTCGAAACTGGACCGTGGTGCCGTTCCGTGCCGAGTCGATCATCTTGTTGCCACCCACGTAGATCGACACGTGACCCTGCACCCAGATCAGGTCCCCGGCCTTCGCCTCAGACCGCGATACGACCCTGCCCTTCGAACGCTGCTTCTCGGACTGATGCGGCAGATCGATGCCCAGCTGCCCAAAGACGTACTGAGTGAAGCCCGAGCAGTCGAACCCCGCTGGGGTGTTCCCACCGTAGACGTAGGGCACGCCGACGTAACGAGTAGCCACCTCAAGCACCGCGCTGCCCAGCCGGTCGGCTGTGGCTGCCGCGGCGGCCTTCGCGGACACCTTCACATCCGCTGCCTTGTCCGACTTGGCGGGCTTGTCTGTCTTGCCGGATTTGTCCGCCCGGTCCGGTTCCGCGGAATCCTTTGGGCCGCCATCGTCCTTAGCTAGGGGTTCCACAGGGGCCGCGGGCGGCGGATCCTCTTCAACAGATGGGACGGGAGCTGCCACCACCGTGATAGCGGGGATATCCAGCGTCCACGCCGCCGCGACGGGAACAGACGCGAGGGATTGCGCACCGAGCACGGCGCGGGCCGGTGCCGTCAAAGCGGACGGGTCTGCACCGAGAGTTTCAGTGGCCAAAGCCGGTGCCGCTCCTACAGTAGCCAACCCCGAGGATGCGACCACGACGGCCGCCTTGCGGCCAATTCCTTGGGCCGAAGCCAACACGGGGTCAAGGGGGGTAGATGCCTTGCCTTCGGCGCGGTGCCGCGCCGCCATGAGACGTGACGTCAAAGTACTCTCCTGCGCCTACGAAGTAAGCTGTCGGATTCGGGCGAGGAGATCGCCCGGCTCACCGCCGGCATACTGCCAACCGAAGGAGAGCTTCACCCCAAGGCACCGCTGTGCGGAGCCGGAATTGGGTCCTCCGTTCCTGCCTGGGTCATGGGGCGACGAGACGGCGGCAGGACTCGGCGTACCGTCCGAAGGCCACACGGACTTACCCATGAGGCGTGCCCGAGCTTACGTCGCCGTATCCCATATGTCACGTTCTGGTCACGGTGCCGCTGAAAAGACTTGGTGAAGAGACTGTAAGACACCGCTGGTCAGGTGCTTCGTTCGCTCACAGCGATACTGCCGATGCCGGCCCCGGCGTGTCGGCGGCGAACCCCCGCACGGAAGACTGTCAACGGGATTTCCCAGCTCACGGCCCTAAACGCCGACAGCCTTCATCTTGGGTTGGACCCAACGCGGTGGGGTTTCCAACTCACGGCCCTAGACCCCGACAGTAGCCGGCGGCGCCACACGGCCGATGGCGACAACGCGACCCACGCCGAAGGCAAGTCCCGCACAGACCGCCAAGCCAATCAAGCCGACCACCTGGATAGACAGTCCCGCACCAGCGCCGTAGCCGGCCAGAGGGAACTCCGCCATGGCGTGATCGCGCGCCGCCCCAGCGAAGCCAACCGAGACGGCCGTGGCCTCCAGGCCGTCCGGCAAACCAGACGCCACCGGCGCCAGCAACCCGACCGCTATCGCCGCCGTAGCGCCAAGCGCACCCGCGGCCCGCCGACGCAACGCAGCGGCCGTTAGACCCGCGACCGCCGGCCGCGAATCGGCCGCACACCAACCCGGGGCAACCAAAGCGATCACTGCCACTAGAGCGGCCGTGATGACCGCTTCGCCCAACCCGATCAACGCATGCACGCCCAGCATCTGGGACGCCAAGGCGCCAACCGATACAGCGACCGTCCCACCGAAGACAAACAGCAAAGTGAACACCAACGCCGCCGCGACCACAGACACGAAGGCGCCGGCCGCCGATGCCGTCGCGATAGCTGCGACACGGGCCGAACCGGGCCGACCCCGCGCGGTAAGAGCACGCGCCACCCCATGCTGGACCCACCACCCCACCAACGTCCCGACCAACGCCATCAGGAAAACGTTCGTTCCCAAAGCCGAGGGACCGCCATCGGCGAAGATCAGGCACTGGATCAGCAACACCGTGCTGACTGACAAGACCCCCCAGGCGGGGCCAAGAAGGGCGGCAGCCAGGGCTCCCCCCAAGAGATGCCCACTCGTACCCGAGGCGACTGGATAGTTGAGCATCTGCGACCCAAACACCAGAGCAGTGGTTGCGGCCAGCGTGACAGGAGTCGCGCGGGTGCGGCCCGTTCGCGCATCCCGCTGCGCCGCCACCGTGGCCGATACCACACCCGCTACAGCAAGCACAGCGGTGGTGGCGGAAGTCGGATCGTTCAGAAAATGGTCGGGTACGTGCATTGTTGCCCCTCCTCGGTGTCGATGCTGCTGATCGGGCGTTGGCTGGCCGTCGACGGCGACGACCGACCAAACCGCCCACGCACCCGACAATACAGGTATCGGCATCGACTGCCGACGATGACGGCCCAACCCTCTCCCGGTCAAAGTGAACGCGCAAACCCGGATACGTCGGTCAGCCGGTTTAGCCGCCGGCAATCTCCCACAAGTGGGGCGCCACGACGCTCGCGCACGGGGAGTAGCGGCGCCGGTGACGCTGGAAGATAGGACGAGAAATCTCGCGATGTCCGTAGAGCAGGCGCATGCCGCGACGAATCGCGAGATCGGCGTAGCTGACTACATCCGGGCGCTGCGAAGCGAATGTCATCGGCATGTCAGCGGTCCACGCTCCTATCGCGCTATGTGAAACCAAATGGGCGCGGATCTCATCGTCTCGCAACCCAGGAAGGAGGCTCAGATCAGCCTCTCCAGACGCGATTGCTTGCGCCGTGGTCCGTAAATACGCTGCCTTCCTCATCGACGTGCCGCCCACTTGGACGACGGCCGGGTCCGCGGCCACGACCGCGGCCGGCGTCAACTCCGGGCATAGTTCTAGGTCGGTGGTGAAATACCACCGTCCTAGCTGCCTTTGTTGCTTAAACGTGTGCAGATGAGCCGAGTTTTCGGATCTCGGGGTCCCCGCGGGAGATTTTCCCGTAGCGCAGCGA
>JAIRXV010000430.1 GCA_031268115.1 Bifidobacteriaceae bacterium | reverse complement strand
AGCATCTACTCTCCCCGACTGATCAGCGGCTTCTTCTGGGTACAAACGGCGCTGGCGCGACCTTCGTCACGAACGGCCCAACAATCAGACCAATCCACGACTGTCCTCCCGTTCTGCGTCTTGGAACCGTGGGGCGCCGCTCGCATCCCGGCGGATAGGGTCGTGGTTGGCCGGGACCGAAGCCGGGCAACAGGGTGGTCCGGTGCGCAGCGGGGCCGACAGGTTGGCCGGCGCGCTGTCCGCCGGGCGCGTGGCAACGGACCAAGAGCCGCTCGAATACGCCAACCTCGCGATCCGCGGCCGCCTCGCCCTACCCATCATCCGCGAACAGCTGCGTCCAGCGCTGGAACTCCGACCCGACTTGGTTTCGATTGTGGCCGGCGGGAACAACGCGTTGCGCGCGAACGTGGACATCGACGCGACAACCGCCCTGCTGGAACGCGGGGTCGTCGCCATCCGGAGCGCGCCCAAACGCCCGCTCTCCACGCCGATGCCGCCAGCGCTGGCCACGCCCGGACCGCCACCCGTGCGGGATGCCGAGCACGGTCAACCCAGCGACGAGCGGGCCAAACTGGCGTCCAGTTCGCGGCGGAACGCCGAATGCCTCGGGTAGCGGTCGCGGAACACATCCACATAGGCGAGCGCCGCTGGCCGTCCCCCGCCCGCAGCCAAGTCAACCGTCTCGGCATAAGCCACGATCAGCGCGGCCGCCCGCCCGTAGGCACCGCGGCGCTGATTCCCGACGATCGCCTCGACCCGGGCCTCAATCTCCGCCCGGCACCAGGCCCGGTAGGCCGCGAAATCCCCCGCCGGCACACGTGTGTCCACATCCCGGGCCACCTCCATGAACTCGTCGGCCACCGCTGCGCCGCAGCCTTCTACCACAGCCCGCACCAGCCCCGCTGCCACCCGCCCCCAATCGGTCCCTTCAAACAGCAACGCCAGGACCAGTGGGAACGCCGCCCCCTTGTCGCTGCGGGACCAGCCCAGAGCAGCGCCATCGTCCTTGACCGAAGACCACAAGAGGTTGAACTCCCCGGCCAAGAAGAGCACTGCCATCGCCTCCCGCCCGCGCGGCGGCGCCCCCTTCAAGGCCGCCACCCCGCGAGCCACGGCCTCTGGGGAGCCGACTCTCCGCAAGCGCAAGAACCGCTGCAAGTCCAGCCCCGCCGCGAACCCAGCCTCGGCCGCGGCCGCCGCCTCGCTCACCCGACCGGCCTCTTGAGCGGCCTCGAACATGAGGTCGGCGACGTGCGCGCGCTCCGGCCGGCGCCCATCCGGCACCGCGGCCAACGCACCCTGGGCCGCGCCGATGGCCGCCTCCAGATCTCCGGACGCGGAAAGCTCTTCCACCAACCGCGCATGCAACACCGGATGGCTCGCCCCGTGGCGCGCGGCGCTGCGCGCCAAGGCCTCGCGACCGCGGAAACCGGCCACGTCGGCCAGCAACTGATCTAACGGCGATGGGCCGCAGGCGTACGGCCCCATAGGCGGGCCGGGGGAATCCCAGCAACGCCCAGCAGCCGGGACCACAACTCCAGCAAGACGTGCAATCCCTGCAATGAAACGAGGGTGCCTGGGCGCCTGTTCTCGCACGTGAACGGCGTGTTCTGCCTTACCCAAGTACCTGGGGGTCATTTCACACGTACCAGTCGACGGCCTCCAAGTGGGGGATGTGAGCGAAGACGTGGTCGCGAGAGACCAGGGTGGCGCCCACTTGGTAAGCGTGCGCGGCGATGAGCAAATCATGAAGGGCGATAGTGAAGCCATCCTTCTCCAACGCCGCCGGCAGCTTCCCATAGGACTCTGCGGTGTCGGAAGTCCACGGCAGCACTGGCACGCGGAGCAGGAATTCGCCAACCGCCTTCGCGAGCTTGTCCGACGGGCGCCGAGCCAGACCGTACTGCAACTCAGCCTCGGTGATCGCGGAAATGCTGACACAACCCACCGCAACCGCGGCCAGATGCTCGGCCACCCTGCCCTCCGAACGGAACAGGTAACTGACCGTGTTGGTCTCCAACAGGTAGCGGTCCACCGTTATAGTCCGGCCAGCGGATCCGACGGCGCCGGGTCGGGCGGCGCAGCGAGGAGTCCGTCCGGCAGGTCAAGGCCATCAAGGGCTTCGAGGAACCCCGACCAATCGACGGAGTGCCGGGAGATGATCACATCGCCTGTCGCTTCATCCCTGCGCATGAAGACCGCTTCCTCGTCGAACTGGAAGGCTCTGGGGATCCGGACAGCCTGACTGCGGCCATTCCTGAACAGGCGCACAACCCGCTCCATCCAGTCGCCCTCCCTTCAGCAGCGCAGACGGCATATGCCATCAGCATGTCACCGCGTCCATAACCAAGACTCTTCCCCGCTTTCCCGGCCGGGATCGCCTGCCCGGGTTTGACGCTGCGGCCCACCGGCTCAGGGTGCCCCAGATCTTTCAGAGCCTCTGAAAGAAGTGATGTGGCTACCAGGCGGGGACAGACTTTGGCCCAACTCGCTGTCGCTTGGGTGCTGCGCCACCAGGAACTGCCGGTGGGGTGGGGTTTGGATGTTGGTGGGGGTGCGGCGGCCTACGGGTTGGATAGGAGAATGAGTTTGCGGTTGCCGAAGCTGGCGGTGACCTCGACGGTGCCGCCGAGTGCTTCGACGTAGGACTTAAGCGTGGCGAGGCCGGAACGGTCGAGATCGCCGGACTCCAAGGCGGAGATCGTCGGTTGGGTGATGGCCATGCGCTCAGCGAGTTCCTTCTGCGTGACGCCCAGCTCTTCGCGGATCTCGCGAAGCCGGTAGGCGCGCTCTTCGGCTTGCATCCCTGCGACATGCTTGGCGACAGCGGCCTCGTCCACGGGGCGTTTGGTGCGTACGTCACTCCACGAAGTTGTCTTGGTGCTCATCTCACTCCTCCTCGTTGCCGAGCCACTCATCGAACCTGCCATCAGCGATTGGGTATTTGTCCTGTACCACTGTTTCCATTTGCCCGCCTTGTCCCCAGCCATGAGTAGGATCGCTCTGCGCTTCGGGTCGAAAGCGAACAAGATCCGGATCTCGCTGCGCCCCGCAGAACCCGGGCGCAACTCCTTCATGTTGTGATGCCGAGAGCCCTTGATCCGATCCGCCGTCGGCCTTCCGAGCGTCGGCCCGTCGGACTCCAGTCGAGTGACCGCGGCAGCGACCAGGTTGTAGGCCTCCTCATCCAGTCCCAGGACCCACGACTCCACGTCCTCCCACAGTCGTATTTCCCAAGGCACACCGCCAGCATAGACCAGAGGCGATATTGGCTCAAGGCTATCCTCGAGCGGTCCGACCCTGTGGGTCCGGAGGTCACCGAGTCGGACCATCGTGTCTCCCGTTAGTCCACCGGCGAGATCACAACCACGGGCAAACCGAGTACCCGTACCGCCCATCACACCCACCGCCAACGAACTCACGCCCCCGCCCCGCGCACGCCCCCGCCCCGCGCTCTACGAGCGGGCCGCCAGCGCGGCGCCGAGGAGACCGGCATCGGTGCCGCACCCAGCGGGAAGCCAGCGTGGCGCCGTCCGGTGCGTCGCGATCACCAGCTGGGTGTATGCCTCGTGTGCAGCGTGAACTGCGGGTGTGTCGGCGAGCCCGAAGCCGCCGCCCACCACGATCAGCGCGGGATCGAGGAGGAAGACGGCTGCGGCGATGGCGTGTCCCACCGCCCGCCCAGCGCTGGTCAGCACGCGTCGCGCCGTGGCATCGCCCCCCGCGCAGGCCTCGGCGACATGCCGGGCGCCGGCCCCGGCCGGGGCGCCCGTGAGCTGTTCAAACCGTCGCGCGATCCCGTGTCCCGAGGCGTAGGCCTCAAGGTTCCCGTCCCAGGCTGGATCGACGCCCGAATCGACTCGCAGTTCACCCAGCGCGATGGCTCGCCCCTGGGAACCCGGCCACACCCCGGCCGAGGTCGCGAAAGCGCTGGATAGGCCCGTGCCCCAGGACACGTACACCATGGAGTCCGCGCCCGCGCTAACGCCCGCACCAAGCTTCCACTCGGCCAGTGCGCCCAGGCGAACATCGGATTCGACCGTGACAGGCACGCCGGGCAGGCCGGGCACGCCAGGCACGCCGCACTCGCCAGGCAGCGCCGCCGCCAGCAACTCGGCCGGCTGACGGTCCCAGGCGAGGACATCGCGGCCCTGCACTACGCCATCGGCCACGTATTCGGGGAGGCCCACACCCAAGCCGTCGAGCTTGGCCCCCCGGCGGTCCGCCTCGGCCTCCAACCGAAGCGCCACCTCCACCACCGTGGCCAACCCCGGGTCCCGGGCGCCATCGACCATGGGTGTCGGTTCTTCAATGCGCCAACGCAGACGGTTCTCCTGGTCCACCAAGGCGCCCGCGATCTTGGTGCCACCCGCATCGATCGCGGCGGTGAGCCTCATGCGTGGATCCGGAACAGATCGGCCTTGAACTGGTAGGCGTCGCCGCGGTAGCGAGATTCGCCAATCAACACCACGCTTCCCGTCGCGCTGAAAGCGGTCTCGCGGCCCAGAAGAACAGGTGAGCCCGGTTCGATGGCGAGCGCCTCCGCGACCCATGCGGCGGCCTCGACGGCTTGGACCGCGTAGGACGATCGGGCGATCTGAACGCCGAGGCGGGCCAGTTCGGCGAAGAGCGAGGCGTCCGTCAGATCGATCTGGGCCAGGCCCGCGGCAAGGGCCATCGGGATCACCACCCGATCCAGGCAGACGGGGATCGCGTCCAGGGACCGCAAACGGGTCAGGTCCAGAACCTGGGATGTGGGTGCCAGGCCAAGGCGGTCGGCCTCGTCGAGATCGGCCGGCCGCGTGGCCTTGGTCAGAACCCGTGCGCCGGGCCTGAGCCCCTTGGCCCGAGCCATTTCGGTGAAGCTCTGCAGCGTCGAGGGCGGCTCGGAGACCATGGGTCCCGCCACGATCCAGCCGCGCTGGGGTGAGACCCGCACCAGGCCGTCCTTCTCCAGGAGCGTGAGCGCTTGGTGCAGCGTGGAGCGCGAGACCCCCAGTTCGGCGGAGAGCTTGCGCTCTCCGGGCAGG
This sequence comes from Bifidobacteriaceae bacterium, assembly GCA_031268115.1. GTDB lineage: Bacteria > Actinomycetota > Actinomycetes > Actinomycetales > WQXJ01 > JAIRRT01. Next base: position 3,066 of record JAIRXV010000430.1, on the reverse strand, counting down.
CGCGTTCCTGGGGGATGGACCCCGTGTTCGATCTGGGCCAGGAGAGCGGAGTAGGTGGCCCCGGTTGCGCTGGGCCGGCGCGTGGGGGTTGGGGCCGCTCCGATCATGACCGAAGTCTACCAGTATTACCTGTTGGACAAATCTGGTCTACTTGGGAGCCCAACTGGTGCTACTGGTATGTTGGGGACCTCAGGAACGTCTCAACCGAGGAGGGTGCCATGGGACACGACCACGGCCGTCGCACAAATCGCCGGATTCTTGCCGTGGGCCTGGCAGGTTCGCTCGCGGGGGTAACCCTGGCGGGTTGCTCACTGCCCGGATCTAGCTCGAAACCGGCCACTACGACTACCACCAGCTCAAACAGCGTCCAGATCACAGCGCCGCTGACCCCCGAAGATGTCGCCAAGGACGGCACCGTGACCCTGTCAGTGTGGGCCGATGCCGGAGAAGAGAAGACGCTCGCGGATTACGTTCCGCGTTTTGAGACGAAGTTTCCGAACGTCAAGGTGAAACTCACCGTCAAGGGCTTCGACGATCTGGTCAAGACCGTCGCCAACGCGCTCAATTCCGAGACCAGCCCAGACGTGGTCCAAGGCAACCAAGGGTTTGGGGTGGACGGGCTCCTGGTGAAGGCGCGCCTCATTCGCCCCCTCGACGATCTCGCGCAAACGTATGGATGGGACAAATACCCAAGCTCCGCCATCGCCCCCTTCCGCTGGAACGCCGAAGGCACGGTGTTTGGCCAAGGCAGCCTGTACGGGATCAGCCCCGTGACCCAAAACGTGGGCGTGTTCTACAACCGCACCCTGCTCGCCGATGCTGGGGTCCAGCCGCCGCAGACCTTCGCGGATTTCGAAGCGGCCCTGCCTGTGCTCAAGAAGAAGGGCATCACACCCATCGTGATTGGGAACGCCGATAAGTACCCCGGCGTGCAGGTCTACACCACCATCGCGGGTGCCCTCTCCGGCGTCCAGCCGCTGCTGGGGTGGATTGGGGGAACCGCCGGGGCCAGCATCGACACCCCTGAGATGCGCCAGGCCGCCACGGTCCTGACGCAGTGGGCCAAGGCCGGTTACCTCGGTGAAGGGTTCAATGGCGTCAGTGCGGACGATGCCGCAGCCAAGTTTGCGGGTGGTGGCGGCGCCTTCTACATTGCTGGCGATTGGAACATTCCGACGCTTCTCGCCGGAGGCCAGGACATCGGGCTCATGGCCCCGCCCACCGGCAAGGACGCCAAACATGTCGCGGCCGGATCCCTCGGCATGGGCTGGCACATCTCGGCGCGGACCGCACATGTGCGGGCGGCCGCTGCGTTCATCGCGGGCCTGCAGGATCCCGCCTACGCCCCCGAGCTCGTAGCCCAGGGGCGGGTCCCGATCACGTCACCCGACATCGCCTCCGAGGACCCGCTGCTGGCGGATGACATCGCGATGAGTCAAAAGCTCATGGCCGATGACGGGATCGTCGGCTTTATCGATTGGGCCACCGACACGATGTACGACGAATCCGGGGACCGGCTTCAAGAACTGTTGGATGGCCGGCTCAGCGCCGAGCAGTTCATCGCCGCACTTCAAACCAATTGGGAGCGGGCGCACTGACGATGGCGACGGCGAAGCTGGCGGCGCGAACGCGCCCCCCGCGGCTGGCGGTGCGACGGCGCCCCCGCTACTGGGTCCTGGCGTGGGTGGCACCCGCGGCAGTGGTCTACGCGGCGTGGGCGCTGTACCCGCTGACCCAAACCGCCTGGCTTTCGCTGCTCGACTGGGATGGGCTGACCGCGGCAAAGTTTGTGGGGGTGGGCAACTATGTTGCCGCGCTCGGGGATCCGCGGATCCTGCGCGCGCTCACGCACTCCTTGGTGTTCGTCTTCTTCTACTGCCTCCTGCCCTGTGCGGTGGGCTTGGCGTTTGCCGGAATCATGACGCGGGTCCGGGTCAGGGCCGGTGTCATGTTCCGTGCGATTCTGTTCATCCCACAAGTGCTGTCCACGGTGGTGATCGCCGTGGCGTGGCGCTGGATCTACGCGAAGGACGGCCCGCTCAACGGCCTGCTCGACGCGATCGGGCTGGGCCGCGCTGCCCGGGCGTGGCTGGGCGATTTCACGTTCGCTTTGCCGGCGGTCGGGTTGATCGGAACGTGGGTGATGTCGGGCCTGTGCATGGTCTTGTTCGTTGCCGGGGTGCAGAAGATTCCCCAGGAGACGTTCGAGGCTGCCCGCCTCGATGGCGCCGGGCCGGTGCGTGAGTTCTTCGCCATCACCTTGCCTTCTTTGCGCGGGGAACTCAGCGTGGCGCTGATCTTCACGGTGACTTTTGCGTTGCGCAACTTCGACATCGTGTGGAATACCACCACAGGCGGGCCGGGCGATTCCACCAAGGTTCCTTCGGTGTTTATCTATTCCGACGCCTTCATGACGCACCGCGTTGGCATGGCGGCCGCCATCGGCATCCTGGTGACCATTCTGATCCTCGGGGTCACGGGCCTGATCATTGGGCTGGTCCGGCCGCGGGAGCCCCGCAAAGGCTGGCGGTGAACCATGGTCGAATCTAAGCGCGAGACCGTTGCCGGCCACGCGATCCTGGTGATCGCGGCGATCCTGGCCGTCTACCCATTTGCATCCGTTCTGCTGTTGTCGCTGACCCCACCGGGCGCGCGGACCGGCGGGCTGCGCCTGCCCACATCCCTCTACCTGGGCAATTTCGCTGAGGCCTGGACCCGCGGATTGTTCTCGCAGGCGCTTTTCTCCAGTCTGCTGGTGTCGGTTTCGGTTGTCGTGGCCACAGTCCTGTTGGCGATCCCGGCGGCCTATGCCCTGGGCACCACGCGATCCCGGCTCGGTGCCGTGGCCAGCGCAGTGTTCCTGGTCGGTCTGGTCATGCCGTACGAGGCGATGGTGATCCAGCTCTACAACCAGTTCAAAGCGCTGAACCTGCTCGATACGTACTGGGCGTTGATCTTGCCCCAGGTGGCGTTGTCGCTGTCGTTTGCCATTCTGTGGCTCCGCACCACGTTTGCCGATATCCCGCCATCGTTGACCGAGGCCGCCGCGCTGGACGGCGCCTCCCG
>JAIRXV010000410.1 GCA_031268115.1 Bifidobacteriaceae bacterium | reverse complement strand
GTCCGGGTTCGGGTTCGTTGGGTTCGGGTGTTGGGTGGGGTGACGCTGGGTGGGGTGGTTCGGGGCCGGATGGTCCGGGTTCGGGTTCGTTGGGGTCGGGTGTTGGGTGGGGTGACGCTGGGTGGGGTGGTTCGGGTGTTGGGTGCCGGTTAGGGGATCAGGGTTGCGGAGGCGACCGCCGCAATGCGAGATTCGAGTCCGACGGTTGCCGCACTTGGCCGCTAGCGGATCAAGGCCGCGGCCGCGGCCGCCGCAACCGCAAGCACGCCGAGCGTGGCCGCGATGCCGCGGTGCCACACCGCGGTCGGCGTGGGCGAAGGGCCGTCCAAATCGTCGGCATCGCGCCGGGCCTCCCACCGTTCCCGCAGCACGATCGCGATCTGCCCACTGGGACCGGCGGGCAGATCGCCGGGGCGGACCGAACGCCCCGGCCCATACGTCGATTCGGGCAGATGATCCACATCCGAGCGGACCGCCCGGCGGGCCGTCAACCGGCCCGGCGCGGGCGCCGCGAACGACGTGATCTTGCGGCCCGGCGTGACCAGAGTCAACGAGTACTTCGTGTCGATCCGCTGGATTGCAGCCCACGGCACCACCCAAGTGCGCAGGATGTTGCGGAGGTGAGGGCCGTCATCGTGCACCGCAATCTGCGGGGACCAAAAGACCGCCCACGCGCCCACCGCGGCCAGCGCCGCCGTTGGGCCCCAACGCAGGGCCAACATCACGCCACCCTCAACGGCCAGATCCACCACACAGGCCACCGCCAACGCGATGACCGTGCCAGCCAACCACGGGCCGGACGCGGCCCGGAAACGAAATGGCACCTCAGACACAGGCCGATCATGCCACGCACGGCCCCCAAGGAGGAACGATGAGCGAGCAGCCGCGCGATCCGATCTTGCAGGTGCGGGGACTCGGCGTCGAGTTCTACGTCGAAGGCGAATGGTTCCCTGCCGCCATCGACATCGACTACGACGTCTACCCGGGGGAAGTCCTCGCCATCGTCGGAGAATCCGGATCCGGCAAGACCCAATCCTCCATGGCGCTGATCGGGCTCCTACCCCCCAATGGGCGAGTCACCGGATCCGCCATATTGGCTGGTCAACAGCTTGTCGGGATGCGCCAAACCGAACTGCATAGGGTGCGCGGCGCCCACATCTCGGTGATCTTCCAAGAGCCAATGACGGCCCTCAACCCGGTCTACACCATCGGGTTCCAAATCGCCGAAACCATTCGGGCGCACCGGGACATCGGCCGCGAAGCCGCACGTCAACGGGCGTTGGAGCTGCTCGAACTCGTGGATATGCCCGATCCGGCGCAGCGCATCGACTACTACCCCCACCAGCTGTCCGGCGGGCAGCGGCAGCGGGCGATGATCGCCCAAGCGTTGGTGCTGGACCCCGTGCTGCTGATCGCGGACGAGCCCACCACCGCGCTCGACGTGACCGTCCAGGCCGAAATCCTGTCCCTGATGCGGGACCTGCGCGAACGGATCGACTCGGGGATCATCCTCATCACCCATGACATGGGCGTGGTCGCGGATATGGCGGACCGGATCTGCGTGATGAAGGACGGGCGGATCGTGGAGACCGGCACGGCCGAACAGATCTTCTACGCCCCCCAGCACCCCTACACCAAACTGCTGCTCGCGGCGGTGCCCAAGCTCGGAGGACCGGGGGAGCCGCAGGGTGATGGGGGTGTGGGCGGTGTGGGGGGTGGTCCTGGGGGTGTGGGCGTTGGCGGCGGCGTTGTCGTGGGCGTTGGCGGCGGCGATGGGGCGAGTGGTGGCGGGGCCGGTGGTGGCGCCGCGGTGGGTGGTGGTGGGGACGGCGATGCTGCGGTGGGTGGAGCCGGTGGTGGCGCCGCGGTGGGTGGAGCCGGTGGTGGCGCGGGTGGTGGCGTTGGTGAGGTGGGTGGCGGCGGGGACGGCGATACTGCGGTGGGTACCGGTGTCGATGCCGGCGCCGCGCGCGGCGGTCCGCTTGCGCGTGGCGCGGGCGGGGGCGCGCCAGCTGGTGCCCGAGTCGGTGGGGAGGATGAAGCGGGGGGTGAGGGCCGGCATCGTCCAGATGGCGATGTGGTGGTGCCCGTGATGGCAACGTCCGGCCTAGTCATCGAATACCCCCGGCGGGGGCGGACGCCAGCATTCCGCGCCGTCCACGAGTTCACACTCGCGATCAATCCGGGCGAGGTGGTGGGGCTGGTCGGCGAGTCCGGATCCGGCAAGACCACCGTGGGCCGAGCGGCCGTGGGGCTGATCCCGGTGCATGACGGGTCGCTCGAATTGTGCGGGATCGAACTGCGCGGCGCGGGCGCGGCCGCCCTGCGTCAGGCGCGGCGCGGGGCATCGATGGTGTTTCAGGACCCAGGTTCGTCGCTCAACCCGCGCCTGCCGATCGGGGAGTCAATCGGCGAACCGCTGTTCCTCGCCAAGGTCGCCAAGGGCAAGGAGCTGGACCGGCGCGTGGAACGGCTGCTCGACCAAGTCAAACTGCCGACATCACTGCGCAATCGCTACCCGCACGAACTGTCCGGCGGGCAGCGGCAACGCGTGGGGATCGCGCGGGCGCTCGCGCTGGAGCCGGGGCTGCTGATCGCGGACGAGCCGACATCGGCGCTCGACGTATCCGTGCAGGCGTCGGTGCTGGCGCTATTCGCGGAGTTGCAGGCCGAACACGGGTTCGCGTGCCTGTTCATCTCGCACGATCTGGCGGTGGTGGAAATGGTCGCCTCACGGGTTGCCGTGATGAGCAAGGGCCGGCTGGTCGAGGAGGGCGGCGCGGACCAGATTCTGCGCTCCCCGCGCGAGGACTACACGCGAGAACTGATCGCGGCGGTCCCGGTGCCAGATCCGCTGGTCCAGGCGGAGCGCCGGCGTGAACGCGAGGCGTTTCTGGCCGGGCGGGGCTGACAGGCGCCCGAGGGGCTGGATTGAGGTGCGAGGTGCACCGAACTGGTCATAGGTCGCCGAACACGGCCGCAAACACCTGGGTAAACGCGGTGGGTTACCCGAACCTATGACCAGTTGGGAGCACTTCGGTTGGGTGGGGCATCATGGCCCCGTCAAAGTCGTCGGGTGGGTAGTGTGTGGCGGGGTTGACGTGGGGGTTTGCAGGCGCCGCGCCGGCCGATATGCGTGACGGACGCGGCCTGCGCCGCGATGATCGGCAGT
>JAIRXV010000344.1 GCA_031268115.1 Bifidobacteriaceae bacterium | reverse complement strand
CATAGGAGCACCGCCAAACCCCCCGCAATTCAATGGAGCCCTTTACGGCGGACGGCCTCGCCAAGCAAAGGGCGGAGGCCGGAACGGCGGTCCTGGCAGCGAGACATACCCAGCAACCGCTTACGCCCCACAGCCTTCCTTCGAGGCGCCGGGACAGTCGTATGGCGGGCCGGTCCAGTATGGTCAAACCTACGGCGAACTCGGTCCGGGCGGGCAAGCTTACGGCGGAACCCGGTACGGCGGGCAGGAGTACTACACACAAGTCCAGGCACCTGCGCAAATCCGGCCCGGAATCATCCCGCTGCGGCCACTTGGAGTCATGGACATCTTCGACGGCGCGTTCCGCTCGATCCGATATGCGCGTGGCGTCATGTTCGGTTTGACCGCCCTCGTCGTCCTCGTCACCCAAGGGATCGTCGCCCTTGTCACATGGCGGTTTTTCGAGAGCACCAATTCCTTCACCAGCCCCACCTTGTTAACGACGGACTCCAGCGGATACAACGTCATGTTATTCCTGGCCGGATTGGGCGTTTCGCTGCTCATCGACTGTGTCGCGTTTGTCATCCTGTTCGGTCTACTCACTTTTTCGGTCTCGCAAGCCACCATTGGCCACCGCACATCGATCCGTCAGGCCTGGACGGCGGTGCGGGCGAGGGTACCGGCCCTATTCGGGCTCACGTTGCTGCTGGGCCTCATTGGGACGGCTGCGATCTTTGTCCCGTTCCTCGTCCTAATCGTTATCATCGCGATGGGGGGCGGCGAAAGCGTCGGATATGTCCTCGCAGCTCTCTTTGTTTCCGGCGTGACTCTCCTATTCAGTTTGTGGCTGGTTTACAAACTGATATTCGCCCCAATCGTTCTGGTACTGGAAGGGCTTGGCCCCAAGCAAGCGATCAAGCGGTCGTGGACCATCACCAAGGGGTGCTGGTGGCGAGTATTCGGTATCTCGACGCTGACGCAGTTTATACTTGGCGCAGTCAGTCAAATCGTCGCCCTCCCAACAGTCATAATCGGAACGCTTCTTACGACCGCGTCGGGCAGCCTGCTCGGTATTATGGTCATGGAGCTGGGTTCTGTTCTCGGGCTAATATTCACCACACCCTTCACTACAGCCGTAACCGTCCTGCTCTACATCGACAGGCGCATGCGCACCGAAGGGCTTGACATCCAATTGGCCCAAGCCGCCGCGGAACAGCGTTCGTGATCCGCGCCGCCTTGCTCTTTCCCCGTGAAGTCCCCGTGACTCCCGGGGCGGATGAGGCGCGCCGCGAACTCCTTGAAGAACTGTCCAAACCCGAATATCAACAGGGCTTCAATCCAATCGCATGGCTACTAAGGTGGGTGGCAGACCGTCTCTCGGAGACCGAAGGGCCCGCAATCGGCCACCAAGGATGGATCGTGCTGCTGCTCATTGCGGTGGGAGTGGCCGCAATCATCGTGATCGCCAGGATCGTCGGCGGGCCAATTCGGCGCGGCGAGCCCGCCAAACGTCCACGTCGAGGCGTGCTGGAGGACGAACACCGCTCCGCGGCGGAACTGCGTAAAGAGGCCGAGGCACTCGCACTGCGGCAGGACTGGACGCGCGCCACTCTTACCCGCTTTAGGGCTCTCGCGCGGTCCTTGGACGATCGCTCCATCATCGACGCGAGTCCTGGGCAAACGGCCGAAGAGATAGCGAGCGCCGCAGCGGTACGCCTACCAGGCCTCGGCGACCGGCTAGCTCAAGCCGCGCTTCTGTTCGATGTCCTCGCCTACTCCGACAAGAACGGCGATCAGGTCAGCTACACCCTTATGTCGCAACTGGATCGAGACGTTCTTCGCGCCACACCCGTGCGTTCGGTCCGCAAAGAAGTGGCAATGCCGTGAACGCCTACCCACCCGCCTCGGCCCCACCCACGCCAGCCCGTCTGCGGCGCCGAAGCCGCTGGCGCCGAACACTGGTTTGGGTTGCCCTGATCGGACTGGCGGCCGCGGGGCTCGTCATGGTGTTAGCGCTCTCGGTCGCCCCCAGCGCGGAGACGCCATTGTCAATCCGGAACAGCGGTGAACTGGGAACACGGGCACTGGCGCAGGTGCTAAGGAGCCACGGGGTCGAAGTCAGCGAAGTCGATCGAACCAGCGCCGCGATCGCCCATGCTCGCGAGGGCACCACGCTCGCCATCCTGACGAGTACCTGGCTGACCGACGAACAGGCAGAATTGCTGGCCGATGTGGACGCGGATGTCGTGGTCATCGGCCAGACGGGGGACCTACTCGACCGCCTTAGCCACGGAGCGCTGACCGACTGGTACGGCGATCGCCCGGACGGCACCCTGGAGGCGGACTGCGACGATCCCGATGCACAGGCAGCCGGTCGCGTGTCCTGGAATGCGGGCGTTTCCGCTAGCGCCCAACCGGGCATAGACGTGTGCTTCGTGGATTCCTGGGCCAATTCCTACTACTTCGACGAACCCGACTCGGCATGGCGGCAGATCGGCGGCTACGCCTCCATGGAGGCGGATGGACGGCGCATCACAGTCCTGCCCGATGTCGCGATGCTACTCAACTCCACCATCGCCGAAGACGGCAACGCCGCCCTCGCGCTGCGCACCCTCGGGCGTCACAAGGTACTCACTTGGTATGTCGCCCAACTTGAAACCGGCGACCTGATCGGATCGCCTTCCCTGTTCTCGTTCCTACCTCGGTGGGTACCGATCGTGGGCGGCATGGCCTTGGTGGCTGCGGCGGGGGCGGCCCTTTGGCGTGGGCGCCGCCTCGGCGCGCCCGTTCCCGAACCGCTGCCCGTCGAAGTACCCGCGTCGCAGCTCACCCGCGGCCACGGTCGCCTCTACCGCAGAACCCGTGCGACCGGTCACGCGGCGGCCGCCCTACGGGCGGGCACCCTCACACGCCTCGCCGCGGCCACGGGACTGCTCGGCACCAGCCCGCCCGACGCCATCGTCCACACCGTTGCCCACCACACCCGACGCGAACCGGCCGAAGTGCGCGAACTGCTCTACGGTCCGGCGCCCACCTCGGAAGGTGAGCTAACCCGTCTCGCACAACAGCTAGAACAGCTCGAACAGGAGGCCAGTCCATGACCGAATACCCCCACCCTCGCGCCGCCCTGGCGCGGGTCCGCGCCGAAACCGCCAAGGCTGTGATCGGCCAGGACGCAGCGGTCACCAGCCTTTTGATCGGGTTGCTCACATCGGGCCACGTCCTACTCGAAGGAGTACCCGGCGTCGCGAAGACGTTGCTGGTGCGGGCGTTGGCCGCGTCCCTTTCGCTGGAGGCCAATCGCGTCCAGTTCACCCCGGATTTGATGCCCGGCGATGTGACGGGTTCGCTGATCTACGACTCAAACACGGCCCGATTCGAATTCCGCCCCGGCCCGGTGTTCACAAACCTCCTGCTTGCCGACGAGATCAACCGAACCCCGCCCAAGACCCAGGCTTCGCTGTTGGAGGCAATGGAAGAGCGCCAGGTCTCAGTGGAAGGCAAACCCCGCCCGCTACCGGATCCGTTCATGGTGATCGCCACGCAGAATCCAGTCGAGTACGAAGGCACCTACCCTTTGCCTGAAGCGCAACTCGACCGCTTTCTGCTCAAAGTAGTCATGCCGGTCCCAGAACGCGACCAGGAGATCGCCATATTGTCTCGCCACGCCGCTGGATTCACTCCCCGAGACCTCTTCGGCGCCGGGTTGCGGCCAGTTGCCGGGCCAGCCGATCTGGCAGCTGCGAGGGCAGGGGTCGCTGCGGTCCAGGTCACTGAACCCGTGATGGGTTACGTGGTCGATATCTGCCGCGCGACAAGGGCCACGCCTTCCGTCGCGCTCGGCGCGTCGCCGCGCGCGGCCACCGCCCTGATGGCCACTTCGCGGGCGTGGGCGTGGCTGTGCAACCGGGACTTCGTGACCCCGGACGATGTCAAAGCGCTGGCCGTGCCCACCCTGCGGCATCGGCTGCAGCTACGCATTGAGGCGGTGTCGGAAGGCTCATCGACCGAATCGGTCCTCAATTCCGTGCTGGAATCGGTCCCGGTGCCCCGCTAACGCTTCGGGTCAACACTCGTGGAGGGAGGTGGACGATGGCGGTGTCCTGGCGCGTGCCAGCTGCCCTCGCCTTTGGCGTGATCCCGGTTCTGGCGTGGCCGGCTTGGGTCACGGTGTTGGCCTGGACTGTCGCGGTGGTCTTGGTCACGGCGGTCGATGCTCTCCTCGCGGTGGCGCCGCGCTCACTCGGCCTGTCTCGACAGGTGCCGCCGTCAGCGCGCCTTTCAGAGACGGTCGCGTCCACGGTCGAGGTGGACAATGCCTCTCGGCGCACCGCGCGCCTGATGCTGCGCGACGCCTGGCCGCCGTCCGCTGGGGCGGCGCCGGACCGGCACAGGGTAAGAGTCCCTGCCGGCGAGACCCGCCGGGTGCGCACGCCACTCACTCCCACCCGCCGCGGCCTGCGCCGGGCCGCCCAAATCACGGTCCGCAGTTTCGGACCGCTGGGCCTCGGCGCTCGCCAACGCTCTGTTCAGATGCCGGCCCAAGTGCGAATCCTGCCTGAGTTTCGCTCACGTACCCAGCTGCCATCCCGTCTGGCCCGTCTGCGCGAATTGGATGGACGGGCGGCGGTCCACCTCCGCGGTCAAGGCACCGAATTCGATTCGCTGAGGGAATACCAGTTGGGGGACGACGTTCGTTCAATCGATTGGCGTGCCACCGCTCGGGGCGAGAAGGTGGTGGTTAGGACTTGGCGTCCAGAACGCGACCGGCGAGTGGTTATCGTGCTCGACGCCTCACGCTGGTCGGCTGGCCGTATAGGGGACACGACCCGCCTGGACGCAGGGATTGAGGCTTGCCTGTTGCTTGGGGCACTCGCTGCGGCCGGCGGCGACCGGGTGGACCTGATCGTCTACGACCGTGTGGCGCGCGCACGTGCTGCGTCCTCCACGAAGAACGCGGTTGTCTCGGCCCTTTCCACCGCGTTGTCCACAGTCGATCCGTCGCTGGTTGAGGCCGACTGGCGGGGCATTGTCGCCACCGTCCAAGATACATCGCGCCAACGTTCGTTACTGGTGTTGCTCACTTCGACCGACCCGGCGTTGGTCGAGGAGGGACTTGGTCCCGTCGCCGCGATGCTGGCCGCCAAGCACACTGTTCTAGTTGCCACGGTTCGCGACCCGGAGGAAGCCACGCTGCGCTTGGATCGTCAAGGCCCTGGGGCGGCCTACGATGCGGCGGCCTCAGAGAGGCGAGAACTCTCCCTGCTGGCGATGGAATCTGCGCTGCGGTCCCTTGGCCTGCATACGGTGGCGTCATTCCCCGAGGCGCTTCCCGGTGCCGTCTGCGATGCCTACCTGGCGCTAAAAGCCGCCGGCAGACTGTAGGCCCGTCCGGCTATTCGCCTCAGCTCGCCAGTGGGACGTACCGCTGGGCGTCTTCGGCCTCAGCGGTCAGACCGCGCCGCGCGGCCCGCCCGCCCACCACCCACACGTAAACCCAGAAACCCGCAAAGGCCACCACTCCGATGGCGATTTTCAGCCACCACGGAAGCCCGGACGGCGTGACGAATCCTTCTATGACCCCGCTGACCAGCAACGAAAGCGCTGTAGCCACGACAACGGTCATGGCAGAACGGCCTTCGACCGCTAGGGCGCGGCTGCGAGGAAACGGACCGGGCACCAACCAGGCCCAGAACAACCGTAGCCCCGCGGCGCCCGCAGTGAACACGCTTGTCAATTCGAGCAGACCGTGCGGCAAGATCAGCGAGAAGAACACCCCGGCGGCGCCGTAAGAGACCATCATGCCACCCATGGTGCCCACGGAAACGGCGTTGGTGACCAGTACATACGCGGGGAAAACACCGCAGATGCCCGTCGCGATACACAGCAAGGCAATCCATGCGTTGTTCGTCCAAACCATCGCCCCGAAGCCGGCATTCGAGTATTCGGAGTAGTAGGACGCGAAGGCCTCGTCAACGTAGTGCTCGCGCTCAGACGCGCTGCCCAAAAGCTCCAGGGTCTCGGGCTTGACATTGACCCACACTCCCGCCAGGGCGCCCAATGACACACAGACCACTGTCACCCCAAGGATCCACCACCGAATTCGATACAGCGCAACCGGCATGCTCACCTGGATGAACCGTCGCAAGATCGTCAACGACGGTTCGTGGGCGCCGGTGAGGCGACCCTGTGCGCTGGCCAACAGAACCGACAGCCGCGAAACCAACGCGGGGTCCGGCGCGGCCGTGCGCAGCTGCGACAGGTGGGTGGCGGTGCGCTGATACAGGGTCGCCAGTTCGTCGGCGCCCGCACCGGTGAGGCGGGAACTCTTTGCTAGCCTCTCCAGACGGTCCCACGTGTCGGCGTTGGCTTGAGTGAAAGCATCTACGTCCATCATGGGTTAGCCTGCCACATAAACGGGGCGAGCGCCGATTCCGCCCCAAGACCGAGAGAGGCCGAAGGTTTGACAGACGAGATCCTCACATCCGAAGCGGTGCTCCTTGAGGTACGGCCGGCATCGTTTCTTGTCCGAGCCCTCGGTTTCCTCATCGACGCGACCGTCATCGGCGTGTTCCTTTCCGTGAGCATGTCCGTGGCCTGGGCGGCTGGGCTTCCGAGGGAGGAGGTGCCTGTGATACGCGCCTTCGTCGTTGCTCTGGTCGCGTTTTCGCTGGTTGGGCTGCCTACCTTGTGGGAGACCCTGTCCCGGGGGCGGTCCCTCGGCAAGTTAGCGTTGGGATACAGGATCCTCCGGGACGATGGCGCCACGATTCGTTTTCGCGAGGCCTTGACTCGCTCGGCGATCGGCCTTTTCGAGAACCTCATATTGGGCGGCGCGCCGGCGCTGATTACCGCCGCCCTCAACACTCGCGGGAAGAGGATCGGAGACTTGCTGGCGGGAACCTACCCGGCGCGCGTCCGCGGCGTCCAGTCCCAGTCCATTCCCCTTTACGGGCCACCCGAGTTGGCGCCTTGGGCCGCTCAAGTCGATATCGGCGCGATCCCCGACAGCCTCACCCTTGCGGCTCGGCGTTTCCTGGATCGCGCCCCGCAGCTGAACTACGACCTTCGCGCCCGCCAGGCGCTCAACCTCGCCGCCCAAATCGAAAAATACGTTGCCCCGCGCCCGCCCTCGGGCACCGCACCCGAGCGCTATATCGCGGCCGTGCTCGCGGTGTGCCGACAACGCGAAACGGTGATCTACGCCCAACGCCGCGCCCGCACCGACAAGCTCTTGGCCTCGGTTGGCCGTCTCGGGTTCGGTCTCTACGACCCTGAACAGTGAATGCCGCGCTCCGGGTCCAACGCGGGCAGCGCCGACCGCGAGACTGGGGTGCCGGCATCGGCGGCCTCCCACGCGGCCGTGGCCACGGCACGGACTTGGTCGATCCAAGTCCCCCCTGTGACCTCGGCAGCGCCGTTCGCGACCCGCGCCCGAGCGTCCCCAACCCGCCACCACTCGCCCTCGCCAATCGGACCTGGCTGAGCCTCCCCAAGGGCACGCAAGTCTTCGCCGACGTAGGTGGGCCGCTCATTGGGCAAGGCGAGCGCAAGATCGTGAGCGGTGTTCACCCCGGTCAAAACCATGAGGCCAGGTAGCTCAGAGGCACGGGCGCCGGCGAGGTCTGTGTCGAGACGGTCCCCGACAACCAGGGGCGCCTTCGCCCCGGCCCTCTTAGCCGCGGCCCAGAAGATGCCCGGCTCGGGTTTGCCTGCCGATTTCGGCTCGGCTCCCGTGGCGCTGCGTACAGCGGCCACCATGGACCCGTTACCGGGAGCGAAACCCCTCTCCGTGGGCAGCGTCTTGTCTAGGTTCGTCGCGTAGAAGGCGGCTCCCGCGTTGATCGCGTATGTGGCCTCCGCGAGGATCGGCCACGCGACATCCGGGCCCCAGCCTTGGATGACCGCAACGGGCTTGTCCTCGGCGCTGAAAACCGCTTCTAGGCCCTCCGCTTCGACTGCCTCTATCAAACCGGGACCGCCTACAACCAAAACGCGCGACCCGACAGCAAAGTCCCGGACAACCATGGCCGCACCCGCTTGGGAGGCCGTAAACACCTCGTTGTCCGCTGCCGCAATACCTACTGTCGCCAAATGCGCCACCACGGCCGAAGGCGAGCGGGACGCGTTGTTCGTCAGAAAACAGAACCGTAGGCCCAATGCGCGGGCACGCGCGATGCCTTCTGCGGCGTGCGGGATCGGGCGCGTCCCCTTGAATGCCACACCGTCCAGATCGGTCAGGGCAAGATCGTAAGTATCGGCTAAGGGACGCTCACTCCCTTCAAGGCCGGGTTGCCGCGGACGAGGCCGCTCCCCCCCAACTCCTGTCGCCCGCACCAGGATCCTTCCTCCGCATCGAATAGCGTTGCGTCATCGGGCGGGGAGGCGTCAAGGGCCGCCTCTCGGTCCTCGGGCTCTTCCATCCAGTCCGCTTCTTCTGGGTCCATCCCTGCGGCAAGTGCCTCGACCCGATCACGAGCCAAGCTCAGGCGCTGCGATGCCGCGTCGGAATGCGGCAGGCGGGCAGCGCGTGAAAGGACCGCCAATGCGGCGGCGTGCTGACCCAGGTCTCCGCGCGCTCCGGCTAAGACAATGGCCATTTCTACGGCGTCGTCCCCTTGCAGTGCTTTCGCCTCGGCCGATGTCGCGATATCCACGGCCCTTTCTGGGCGCCCCAGCCCGCGTTCGCAATCCGCGATGACCGGCAAGTAGTCGCGTGTCCCCGAAAGCCGCTGATAGGTTCTCAGCTCTCTTGCCGCCTCCGCATACCTCCCGGTGGCGTAGGCCGCGATACCCGCCGATTCGCGCACGACACCGACACGCCCAGCCCGATCCGCCGCAGTTCTTGCGTGCCTATATGCCAATTCCGGATCCGTATCCAACAGCCGAGCGCACATCACCAGGTGTCGCGCAATCCGATCCGCGTAGTCTCGCTCTAGCCCGCCGAGCGCCCGAAGTGCGTCCCGGTCCAGCTCCTCACCTGTGACCTCAGGAGGAATGGCTGGAATGTCTTCCTTCGCGAGATGGTGGGATGAGACCATGCGATCCCGATCCTCCCACTCCCCCGTGACCCCTCCATCTGAATCCCGCCTCGGCTCGTTCTCCCGCCGTCTCCTACGGGGCTCGTCTCGTCCGCCTTGCCAACTCCCCATCTACGCGGTCCTCTCCTCAGTTCCAGGCCGGCAACAAATAGTTCGGTTGGGTGGTGTGTTTGGTTGGTTAAGTGCCGCAAGGCCCTGGTGGGCCTTGCGGTGTGTGTCCGGCGGTGTCCTGCTCTCCCACCAGGTGGCCCTGGCAGTACCATTGGCGTTGAAAGGC
>JAIRXV010000292.1 GCA_031268115.1 Bifidobacteriaceae bacterium | reverse complement strand
GCGTGGCCGACTTGTCTGCTGTCTTCGGCCAGTCGCCCATCGGGGTCGTCGTCAAGGTCGGGGGCCAGGATGCGGTCTACGACCATGGGCAGGATCGGCACACTCACCGATGCGACCGCGCGGCCAAGGGCCACGTCTATTGCGGTGTGCTCCAGGGGCGTCATGGAGCGGTCGAGCACGGTTTCTGCCAACGCGCCGATCAGGTCGCGCCGCCGCGCGGTGACTTGGGCTTTCCACTCGGCGTCGGTCAGGTGGCCGGGCCGGTAACCCTCATCAAGCGGGTTCAGCCGCGTGCGGCGGCCATGCCCCAATTGGATCGCTTTCCCGCCTACGGCCTCAGCGACAGCGGTGTGCTCGCCTTTCGGGTCGCCAGGCACATACACGCGCCGCCCGAACGGGATGGAGCGCGTGTACATAGACTTCGCCAGTGACGACTTGCCAGAACCAACGATCCCAGCCAGGACGATGTTGGGCGCGGTGATGATCCCGGCCTGGTAGAGCACCCACGGGTCGTAGACGAAGCTCGCGCCGCCGAACATGTCCGAGCCGATGAACACTCCATCCGCGCCCAGGCCTCCCTCGGCCAGGAAGGGGTACGCGCCGCCCAGCGCGGCGGTCGTGTCTTGATGCTGCGGCAGGCGCAGTTTGCCGGGGGTCCGCAATTGGTCTGGCCCGTAGTCCCCGGTTGAGGGCAGGTACTCGGCCAAAGCTCGTTCGAGCTTCGCCGCCTCGGCAGAGAGTCGTCTCGGCTCTTGTTGCGAGCGCTGCCCTTCGGCTATCGCGCGTCGCGCCGCCCGGTCCTGGTCGCGGCGGTCCTTGCGGCGCTGTTTGGCAGGCCGCACCAGCACGGCGGCGTGAACGCGCTCTTCGGTTTCCACGTCCATCAGGTGCCCAGGCCGTCCCCGCTACACCTGACGGCACAGGGGCAATGCGGCTGCGGTGAAGGCTTGGGCTTGCTGGCCGACCAGGGTTCTGGTCTCGCAGGAGGCTTGGACGGCGGCTTGCTCGATGGCGGCTAGTGCGGTCTGGAGGTCTTCTTCGGTCTTGGCGCTGATGGCGAGTAGTCCGGCGTAGCGGACTACGCCGTGGCCGCTGGTCAGGTCGGCTTCCTGCTTGAGCACGTCGGCGTACTCGGCTGTGGTGGCGGCGTCTTCGATCTGGCCGATCTTGGCGCGTTGGGCGTGGTCGGCGATGTGCTCGGTCTTCTTGCGGCGGATGTCGCGGGCGGCTTGGTCGGCTCGCATCGGCATCACCATCAGGCTGAACGAGCGCCGGATACCGGACGATAGGAGCACGGGAGACAGGAATCCGGGGAAGACTTGGGCGCGGGGCCACTCGCTGATCCACAACACGGCGTGGTGCGCGGTATCGGTGCGCAGGCCGTTCCAAGCCTCGCGGACGGCGACGGGTCCGGCGTCGGCCAGGCCTCGCCCGATCTTGACGTGCCGCTCCAGCGTTCCCGCTGCCGCTGGGTCGTAGGCGGTGCGCAGCATGAACGCCAACTGTTCGGCGCCCAGCCACGAGCCAGGGCTCAGATCGGCGGAACGCAGGGCCGTGGTCAACGTGTTCATTTCCTGGCCGAGGACGGCGGCGGCGCCGCGCATCCCGCCACCGGCTCCCCGGATGGCGCGGGACGCCGCCTTCATGTCGAGGGCTACCGAGATCGTGGTAGCGTGGCGCTCCGATGCTGGCCCAGCCCGGCGGATCAACTCTTGGTAGACCTTCGCGGTCCACGAGCCGTCGTCCCTGCCGTGGAGTCGCCACCAGTCGGCCAGGCCGGAGCCTGAATCAGGCAGGGTGCGTTCCAGCACTTGCAGCCGGGCGATCCGCCCGCTCCGGCAAGTGGTTGCCAACACGCGGGACCACGCCTGGACACGCCGCTCCTGCTCTGCGGGGTCGAGCAACACGAACGACGGATGGGTCACCTGGACCACGGCGGTCAGCGTTGCCGCGTGCGGATCGTGGACCATCACCGCCCCCGATTGGGCGTCAACCCACTGCCGCAGCGAGGCGGCGTCACCGGGCAGGGCGAGGGTTCCGGCGGGTCGGGGTTTGGCGATGCGACGCTTGAACATGGTTTGGCCTTTCTGGGTGCGGCTGATCCACCGCAGCGTGATCGGCGCCCATTCGATGAGTTTCCTGCCGCCGACGCCGACGACCGCCAGGCAGGTTCCGGCGAGCCAGACCGGCGCGGTCCACGCCAGTGCCGTGCCCCCGCCCAAGTAGAGCGACAGGACGATGGCGAACGCGGCAATGCCGAAGCAGACCAGTTGCGGGCCGGACAGGCCCAGCAGCAGGCCGCGCTTGGACAGGCGGGAAAACTTGACCGGGTTGAGGTCGTAGGCGGCCTTCCCGGCGGTGGCGGCAGGCATCGGCTATGCCTCCAGGGCCGGTGCGGCAGGCGGCTCGGGCGGCGGTGTCGAGGACGTGGGTATGAAGACCGTCTGCGGGCTGGGCGTTTGAGGAGTCGGCGGCGGCGAGGCAGCCTCGCTCTGTCCCATCGCCGCATCCCCGACCGACCCGCCCAACGCTGGTCCGGCGGTGGCCGCGCCTTTGACCACTTGAGCACCGATCACGACGGCGGCGGCAGGCCCAGCGGCGGCAGCCGCACCGGCTCCGGCACCGGCTGATCCGGCACCGGCCCCCGAAGCGGCGGCACCACCCGCGCTGGCCCCGCTGGTCCCTCCAGCTCCGGCAGCGCCTCGGCTTTCTGCCCCGGCGGTCGAGGATGTGGCCGTGACGTTCGCGGTTTGACCGCCCGATGGTGCGGCGGGTGGCGGCGGGTTGGAACCAGCGCCACCGGAATTGCCGCCGAGGACTTGGGCCGGGTTGCCCATTGAGGCCCGCACCGGCAGGGGCCGGTTCATGGCGTGTTTGGCTTCCTGCTCGGCGCTCATCAGGTGGTACATGTCGCCGCCCATGAAGGCGATCAGCTTGTAGGTCATGTAGGGGGCAAACGCGGCGACCATCATCAATACGACGCCTGCTATCGGCTCTGAGATCGAGGCCAGGTCGGGGGCGATGGGCGAGGCGGTCTGCGTGATGGCGACAAGCATTGTCACCACCAGCACCAGCTTGGACAGGATCAGCGCGATCACGAAGCTGGCCCACTTGCCGAACCAGCCCTTGGTCACGTCCCAGGATTGCCCGGCCAGGGCGAACGGGGCCATGACGATGGCGACCAGCAGCAAGGCCTTGCGGATCAGCAGCGAGAACCAGACGATCAGCGCCGCCGAGATCGCCAGTCCGGCCAGGAATATGGTCAGGATCGCGCCCGCGCCGGGAGCGGCCAAGTTGATCCCGGCCAGCCCGGCGGCGAGCAGGCCGATGCGACCACCCATGCCCTCCATCGTCTCCCCGGTGGCCTGGACGATGCCGATGGTCAACTGGTCTGTCGCTTCCAGCAGCAGCCCCGTGATCGTCAGCGCAATGAACGAGCCGAGGACCGATTTCGCCAACCCGGTGACGGCGCGTTTCAGCGCCCCGGCCTCGTGGTGAGCCAGCCCTGTGATGAGTTGGAAGCAGAAGAACATCAGCATCACGAAACAGGCGATGCCGAAGATCAGGGAGTAGACCTTGGTGTAGCCCGAGGCGGTGACATCGACCAGGGTTGTGGTGTCGAACACCGTCCAGACCTGCTCGAACAGCCAGCCCGCCGCCGAGCCGATGGCGGATGCCAGCCAGTCGAACGGCGCTGAAATCAGCGTGGCCGCTCCTTCGCCGGCAACATCGCACACCGTGGAAATGATCGGCACATCGCACACACCCATGACGGTCTGCTCCTTTCCTTCCCCAGACGCTGGCTAGACGGACTGGCCCACGTTCCAGAAGAAGTTGATGAGCGTCACCGACGCGCCGCAGACCACCGCCGCCGCGCAGGACACGATCACGCCGAGCTTGCCCCGGCTGGCCAGATGCGGGTTGGACGAGTTGGAGCCGAAGCCCCAGATGATCGCGGAGATGATGAGCGCAAGCACAGACAGGATCAGGCCTACGGTCATCACCGCGCCGACGATGGTCTTGAGTTGGGAGATGCCGGGCAGGCCGGAATCGTTCGGGTTGATGTCGATGTCCATCGGGATCAAGAAGGGCATGATCTGTGGCAGCAAGTTCACTGGTTCTCCTGTAGGCAGGCCCCGGAGGGCGTGGACAACCAGAAGGTGCGAGGCGCTTCCCCTGCCCAGACGGCTTACGGCTGTCACCCCTGCCCGCTATCGTTGTGGGCGAGACAGATTTCTCCTTACACGATGGGCCTCTCCGAGGCGGCCTTGCAGGCCAGCGAACCGCACTGTCTCCCCAGTCGTTTGCGTGTTTGAGAGGTACCCACCATGATCCGAACCCTTTGGGCCGTCAGCCCGGCCATCCATGGCTTCCTCGCCCGCTGGATGCCGACCAACCGACTACTCGCGGCCATCCGTACTCGGCGCGGCCTCAAGTGGGGCGTCCCTGCGATGCTGCTTGGCGTGATCTACTTCTTCGCCGCCGCCTGCCTCGTCGCCGCCATCCGTGACGGCGGTCCAACTTGGCTCAACGCCTTGGTCTTGCTGACCTGTTGGAACGGCTTCAAGTTCTTGTGGATCGGCCCGGTGAGTCTAGCGCTGTTGATCCGATCCCGACGGGCCGAAGTGCGCCAGCAGAGGCGACCAGCGTCAGTAGACACGGTTGTCCTCGCTGCCCTATAGATTGTTGGTATGGCTTTTCAAGCGACTGTCGTTCGCGTCATGGTGGCTAGCCCTTCCGACGTATCCACCGCTCGCGACGCCATCGAATCCGCGCTGCACATGTGGAACGCTGCGAGCGCCGGGCATCGCGGCGTGCTCTTGCTTCCATGGAGGTTCGAGACCCATGCAGTTCCGCTTGCTGGCGCTCATCCCCAAGCCATCATCAACTCTCAGGGCCTCCGTGACGCAGACATCGTCTTTGTTGTTTTCGGCAGTCGGATCGGGAGTCCCACCCCAGAAGCTATCTCTGGGACAGCCGAGGAAGTGGAGAAGGCAATATCGGCGGGCAAGCCTGTTCACATCTACTTTTCATCTGGTCCACACCCGAATGACGTGGACCCACAACAACTCACGGTGCTTCGGAGCTTTAAGGAACAGCTCCAGAGTCGGGCTCTTCTTGGGGAGTTTGCTCAACCCAGCGACCTAATTCAGGAAGTACAGGAGGCTATCGAGCACGACCTGACAGAGCTAGACCTGTCAGCGATCACGTCTGCCGCCCCAGCTGAGGTTCGCCCGCTGATTATTCAGCCAAAGCGTGAGCGTGAGGTGAAGCAGGACTCCAAGGGCAAGATCGGTTACACGACGAGGCACTGGCTGGAAATCGCAAATCCCAATTTGGAAGACGCCGTTGGGGTCACCGTCGAGCCCCGCGAGGATCAACACTTCCGTGTCCTGTGGGACACCGCAACGGTCGTCCATGCGCAGACGACGCGAACTGTCCCCGTTGTTTTCACAATGGGCAGTGGTTCAAACCCAGTAGTGATAGCCAAGTGGACCCTCGGAGGCGAGGAGTTCACTAAGGAGTACCACATCGGGTAGGTTGCACCGACAGGTCACATGTTCTTGCCCACGTCGAGGAGGAAGTTCATCCATGCGACGCCCGCTCCGGAGAGGGCTGCCGCGCCTAGGGCGATGAGGACGCCCGCTTTGCCTTTTGCGGATAGCTGGTAGTTGCCGTTGGCTTCGCCGTAGGCCCAGCAGATCGCTGAGGCGATCAGGGATGCGACCGAGGCGATTAGAACGATGGTGAGCAGCGCCCCGACGACCGAGGCGAGGGTGTTGCCGGAGACTGCGGAAAAGTCTGGGGAAATGTCTTGCGGGATCATTTCAACTCCCTTGGAGGTAGCAGCCGGTTGGGCCGGCGGTGGCCCCGCCGATGGAGACTGCGCCGTTGTCGGCTAGCCATTTGTGGGGGTCGATGACCTGGTTGTAGTCGTTGTTCGGTCTGATCTCCAGGTGCAGGTGCGGGCCAGTCGATTGGCCGTTGCTGCCCACATCAGCTATGTGCTGTCCGGCGGTCACGGTGTCACCGGCCTGCACATAGAGGTGCCCGTCCCACATGTGGCCGTACAAGCTGGCGTAGGACTTCCCGCCAACGGTGTGCAGGATGACAATGGCGTTGCCGTATCCGCCGCGATGCCCGGAGGACGCCACTTTTCCGTCGGCGACGGCCATGATTGAGGTGCCGTCGGCAGCGCCATAGTCAGTTCCGGCGTGGAGCTTGCGGACACCCGTGATCGGGTGGATGCGGTAGCCGAACGGCGAGGACAGCACCCAGGTTCCTTCGGGCAAAGGGAACACCACGGAGTTGGTCTCCGGCACCGACGAGCCGCCACCACCGCCAGCCGAGACCGGAGAGGTCAGTGCCGCGAGAATGGACCCGGCGACGGGCTCCCAGTTGACGTAGCGGTCGGGATAGGCCGAAACCTCGACGGCCTGGGCGGCTGCGCCCTTCGACATCGACTTCCAGTTGGGAATGTCAAGCAGGCCGCGCGGCGAGGGGTAGTTGGGGCCGGTCGGCCCTCCCATGAAGGCCCGCACCTGGTAGGCCGGGTCCATCAGGTCTTCGACCGACCCCCATCCTGATTGGTGCCGCATCTGGAACAGGCCAAGCGAATCGTGATCGCCGCTGTCGCCGTCGTTGGGATAGTTAGCCGACTCAGGATAGGCCGACACATTGGACAGCATCCTCAAGGAGGATTCGGTGAGCGCCGCCATCAAGGCGATGACAATGGCGTCCCGGTCGGTCCCCTCGACGCGCGAGCCGACAGTGATGATGGTCGCGGCGTGGGTGAGTTGCTTCTTGTCCAACGTGACGGAAACGCCGTTGGCCGTTTTGGCCGTCAATGAGTCGGGGATGCTCACGACCACCAGACCGGAGTTCATCACGCAGCTTCCCTTGGCGGCGGGGTTCATAAGCACGGAAACGCCGAGCAGCGGCAGCGTGGGGCCGATCATCATGAGCGCGGCCACCAGGGCCAGGGCAATCTTCTTCACTCAGGGCCTCCTACTGGAGTGGGTTGTCCGGTTGGGACAGCCGCAGCAAGCGGCACTCGGGGAAGCTCGGGGCGCAAGCCGCAAAGACGGTGAAGGAGACCTCTCCGCTGTAGCTGGTCGGTTGCTTCTCCCACACGCCCTCGCGGTGGCGTGTGCCGGTGATGGTGTAGGCGACGGCACCGGGGAGTATCTGGCCAGGCACGGCATCGGCGGCGGCCTGGTGCCACGCTTCGGGGACCACGGCGGTCTCGATCTCAATCCACTGTCTTGTGGAGTAGCCGCGCAGCTTGACCCAGGTCGCGGCATCGGGCAGGTAGTTGCCGATGTCGGAGGCCGGCCCGGCGCCTTCGCCTTCGCCGGTCGGATCGGCCACGGCCATGAGCTTGTCGGTCACATCGGACGGGTTCATGGACGCGGTGTCCCAGTCGAACAGGGCCGAGGCGGCCCAACGGGCGAACCTCTCGGGATCGGTCATTGATCGGGGAGTAGCGGGCACGTCGGTGGCTGATGGCGGTGGCTCGGGTGCTGGCGTGGCTGTGGGGGCGGCCTCGGGGTTGGGCGCGAGGAACAGGCCGTACACGCCGACACCGATGGCGATTGCGATGACGACGATGAAGGCAATGACAAGCGTGACGCTGCGGGCTTGGTGGTTCTTGTGGTCGTCTTCGCGGACGTGCTTCACGGCTGGCTCCTTCAGTTGAGACGGTTCTCAACTTCAGGTGCTCGGGCGCTCCCGATCCACGTCAGGAGTCCAGCAACCCGGCTTCGATGCGGGCGTCACGAGCGGCGGCGAGGAATCGGTTGCCTTCGCCCATGACCCCCTCGAACATGCTCCACTGGGACTCGTCCAGGCCGGGGCCGATCTCGACGGGGTTCCATTCTTCTGGCCAGTTGGCGAGGTCGGTCCAGGTGTAGACAAAGGCTCTCAGGGTCCGCTTGGTCTTAGGTGGCGGGGTGGGCCTGCCGGGCCGTCCCCGCTTCTTCTTCAACGCCTGGCGAGCTTCTTTGACGCGGGCTGTTTGCTCGCGGGCGGCTCGTTCGACCTCGAACGGGGTCATGTCGCTTTCCCCGAGATGTCGCAGGGTCTGTGCCGAGGATCGGGCCTGGTCGCGCACGGCGGCGGGTTCGTTCTCGTCGGCGGCCACCCGTTCCAGGTCGTCAATTCGGACGGCAGTCTTGATGGGCAAGTAGAGGCCGTCCACTTTGCCGGTGGCGTCCATCTCGGCGACGGCCTTGGCGGCGCGTTCCCGAAGCGCCGGGTCGCGGGTCTCATCTTCGGCGATCCGCTGTATTTCGAGCACTTTTTCCAAGGTGGCGTAGGAGCCGGGACCGCCGACCATCTTGGCCGCTTGGACTCGGGAGTCCCCGGTGGGCTGGCCCCACGGTGTCGTAAACTTCACGACCCCGCTGTTTTCCTCCGTATCATCCGTATCTCCCGGCTGGTGTTCGGAACTGAACCTGGTCGCGGCAGAGCGCCGGGCGGCATCGGCGGCGATCTCTGCCTTCAACTCCTCATACAGTTCGGCCCGCTCGATTGGGCTGAATTCCTTGTGCTCCATGTTCTCGTCGTGTTCGGCCATCAGTGAGGTCAGCCGCGACGACAGCCCGGAGCGGACCCATACAGTTACCTGTTGGATGCCGAGGCGGCGCAGTGCTTCGAGCCGTCTGGCCCCGCAGATCAGGACGCCATCGGGCGTCACGGTGATGGGTTGCAGCAACCCGTGGCGGCTGATCGACTTCATCAGGGAGTCCAGGTCGCCGAGGTCTTTGCGGTGCCTGGTTCCGACCGTGATCGAATCGACCGCGCGGACGTGCTGCATTCCTTCACCGGCCACAGGCGTCGCCTCCCAGCGATCCGGGCACCGCCAACGTGATGGCGGCAATCACGCGCTCGTCGGCTTCGAGGTCTTCGATGGTGTCGCCCAGCGCAAGCCGCCACAGGATGCCGTGGCCGAGGCGGGTGTGGGCTAGGTCTTCGCCCGGCCAGCCGAGCAGCAGACGCAGCGTCCGGGTCCAAGAGTCCTTGGGCAGATCGACGCCGCTTCGGGTGCTGTCATCGCGGCGCAGCGCCTCGTAGGCCGAGGCCCGCGATGCCGAATTGGAGAGCCTGGTCAGGATCACCTCGATAACATCGAGCGCCTGCCTCTCATCCCAGCCGTGCCGGGCGAACAGGCCCGCTATCCGCTCGGCTTGTTGCCGCAGCGTCGGGCCTTTGGCTGGACCATCGTCGCCTGGGAAGCGGACCTCTACTGTGAACGCCGGGTGGTACTCCAGAAGCGAGCGATCCGAGTCGCCGAACCGCCAAGCGCGGACCGATTCCAGCTCGCCGCGCCGGGCGGTCTCCAGGGAGCAAAGCTTGTCTTCGGCGAACTCCCACGCCCGCAGCGTGGTGGTGACAGCGGTGACCAGCACGGCCTTGGGGTCGCGCCCGTTGCGCACCGATGATTGGGTCATCATCTCGAACACCACTGAGCAGCAGTCCTCGGCGCTTATCCGGTGCTTGCGGGCCAGCGAGGAGAACCGCTCGGCCATCTCGGCGATAACCGCCCACGCCTCGGGGCTGTCCCACTCGCCCGATTCGTGCAGCCGGGTCAGCAGTTCGCGGAACGCCTCGGGGTCGTCTATCACCGGATGGGTTGGTCTGGTCACGAAGTCACCTCCCTTTCACCCATAAGGTGCGCGGGCCTCCCCAAAGCCGGGCTGACGCAAAGCCAGTCACGGCACGATCCCCATTCCGGGAGCCGCCGAAGCTGACGGCGGCTGTTGCCCGAACGCTGTGACCGGGGCCAACCGAGTGGCCGAGGTTGCTGAACGGCGGGCGATGCCGCGCCGGGAGACCGGATTGAGCCTGCCCATGCCGGTGCGGATGCGCCGCGCCAGCACTTGCTGAGTGTTCACGCCTCGATCACCCCAGCGGATGCCGGAGCGAGTCAGCAGGTCGGACGCGCGGACCCATTGCAGGCCGCTGG
The DNA here is from genome assembly GCA_031268115.1 of Bifidobacteriaceae bacterium. GTDB lineage: Bacteria > Actinomycetota > Actinomycetes > Actinomycetales > WQXJ01 > JAIRRT01. The sequence continues at coordinate 6,245 of JAIRXV010000292.1, read as the reverse complement.
AGCGCGCCGCTTCAGGGCCGACGTAGCGCCCGTCAGTCTTGCGGCGTTGCAGGGACGGGTCGCCGTGCCGGGCCAGAGCCGAGACTTCGGCGGCCTGGGCTGCCTCGGGTTCTGGGGCGGGGATTGTGGCGCGGGGATCAGGTCGTTCAGGCATCAGTGGTTCCTTCGTTCGCGGAGTCAGCGGGTGGTGGGGCGGCCTGGCGCAGCGAGGCGAGCCAACGGTTGACGGTGGCTTTGGCCACGCCCAGTTCGGCGGCGATACTGCGGGTGGTCTCGCCCTGCCTGTGCATCTCCACGGCGCGGGCCTGCTTCCACTCGCGGGTCTTGTCCGGCCCTGCCGGACGCTGCGGGCGGGGCTTTCTCGGAACCTGCGGTTCGGCGGCTGGCGCGGCATCGGCCATCACCGGCGGTTCCGGGGCGGGTGGCGGCGGATCGCCGATGCCGTGTGCCGTCTCGCCTTCTGCGGCATGCGCCTTGTCGGGCCGGGTTAGCACCACGGTCAGATGGGTGATGGCGAGCAGCACGATGGGCGGCACGGCGGAAACGGCGGCGGCCAGAGCTGGAGGCAGATTGACCCCGGCAGGCATGGCGGCGTGGATCGAGTTGGCTGTCACCGATACCAGAGCGCCGGAGACCAGGAGCAGCCACGGATACCACGAGCCTTTGCGGCGGGCCATCGCCACCACGGAGACTGTGGCCACCACTATGATCCCGTCCACGATCAGCGGCCAGGCCCAGGCTTGGTCCTCCGCGATTCCAGCCCGCATGGCCAAGTGGGTCAAGGCCGTGAAGGAGAGCCAGAAGGCCAACGCGGCAATGAACACCGTCCCGGCGATCCCGGTTCCGGCCACCCACTTGGAGACCTGATGCGATGGTTTCCTCACAGAGCCAAGACCTCCCGCTTCGCCACGGGCGCCGATGACGCGGACTGTCCTGCTGAGGGTGCGGCCACGCCGCTCGTGCGCCGGAACGCAGACTTGACGGTGGAGACGATCTCGCGGTCAAACAGGCCGGAGGCCTGCGCGCCGGGGGCCAGAACCGACAGCACCCGACCAAGGCTGTGGCCGCGTTCGGCCAGGCGGCACGCCGCCCAGAACAGCCCGGTGTTACGGTCTCCCTCGCGCCGCCGCGACACCCAATCGGCCAACCGTTGCTCCATCGCCTCGGCGTCAGCGGCACCGTGGGCGCGGGTGCGGATACGTGTCTCGACCGAAGCCGGGTCGAGCCTGGCCCGCAGCAAGTCGGCATCTACCGGCCCCGGATGCTCGCCCACCCTGGCAAGTCGATAGCGGCGGTCACCACCATCGACGGCGATCCCCGATGGCGGCGCGATCACGTAACCGCCCGCCCCACGGAAGTCCACATGGGCGGTGCCGCAACTCCACGACGAGCGCGGAACCGCCGGGTCGGACGGATAATAGAGGTGCATCCCACCGGAGGGCGTGCGGACCACCATCGCCCAGCCGTCGCCCAAGCCGCCCCTGGCCACCTCTGTAAAGTGGTCGAAGCCCGAGCCCGACTGGCGCACGTCGATGTCAACCACATCGAAGCCGGACAGCGGCCCGGTGGGCACACCGATATTCGCCTCAGGATGCTGCCGCCACCACTGCCGTATCTGGGCGCGGTCGGCGGTCGCGTCCAAGAACCCGTGAGCGGTCAGGGGCCGTTTGCCGCCGGGAACGCAGGGGAAGACGGGGATACCGTCATCGGCCATCAGGAGCGCCGCTTGCGGCAGTGGCCAGCCCTGCGCGCGGAGGAACGCATCAGCGGTTTCGAGGACGCTCATCAAGCCACCGCCGACATCACTTGCCCGGCCAGCGGCGGGGCCTCCACTCCAGCCAGCGCCTGAGCCCGGCTTACCTTCGGCTTGTTGGCCAACGCGGCCCGGTCCAGGCCGGGCGGATCGCCGCCGCCGATCTGCTCGGTGTCGAGAGCGTTCAGGATCGCCAAAGCGGTTGCGCGAACTCGTTCGCCTGTGGCCTGCACGACCTCGGCAGGGGCCTTGCCCTTGACGGTTGTCGCCCAGCCGGACACGTAGGGGATGGTGTAGCCGTTTGTCGGCATCCCGTGGGCAGCGCCGATCATCATGGCCACCGACTCGGCCTCGACCTCGCCGATCCCGCGATGGTGGCTCGCGTCTTCGTCGCTGGGTTCGTGCATCCTGACGTGCGCCAACTCGTGAGCGAGGGTCTTGACTTGCGCGGCCTCTTCCATGTCGGCGCGGACCTTGACTGTTCGGTCCAAGTAGTCGGTGACGCCGTTCGCGCCGCTGATCTCACGGGCACCAGCCACGCGGCTCAACTCGAAGCCCTCTGCTTCGACCAGCTTGGCGAGCCCGTCCCACAGTCCCTCGGGGGCCCGCCCTTCCAAGAGCTTCGGACCGGGCCGCTCAGGCACCGGTTCACCAGAGGTCTGGCAGACGTCCCACACGTAGGCGGGTTTGACGTTGACGATCTTGGTGCGCGCCACCTCGCCCGCTTTCGGTGCCTCCCGGAAGCCGAGCTTGCGCCAGGAGTTCGCGTCCGACGGGTTGGCTGAGGCGAACCGGGATGTGACCGGCGCTTGGATCATGTATCCGCGCTGGCCCTTGTTCACAGCGCGGCCAAGCGACTCCCACTGCCGGAACCCCGCAACGTAGGACGGCCACGGCTCCGGCACCGACCCGGCGGCGAAGCGCTCGGCGTGCTGGGCGTAGATCAGCAGCGTGTTGGCGAAGCTCCGCGACCGGAACTGGGCAGCGAACACCATCGCCCTGGTCCAGTCCTCGCTGGTCACCAAGCTTTCAACGGCGGTCGTCAGCTTCTCATGCAGTCTTTCCAGCTTTGCTTCGCGCTCTGAGCGCCAATCCGGATTCGAGGCCATCGATCCTCCTGTGGAACTTTGCGTACACCTGGCAGGTGCGCGTCACGTTCCAGCCACGGTGGAGGGTGCTCACACGTTCGCGGAGGCCCTGTGCCGTCCCGGACAAGCTGATGGCGTGGCGCGCCCATCAAGCACGCCACGAACCGCGTCATTGCGGTAGGGCTAGATGTCAAAAGTGAGCATTACAGCGTCAAACATGGCATCTTCGGCATACCCAGGCCTATTGGCGATGACGCCGAAGGACCGCCTGTAGCCCCTCGGGGTCATCGCCGCAGCCTCCTTGAACACCTGCGCCGCCCGCGACGGGTCTAGCCAGCCCACCGACTCTGCGATCCGCGCGACCGGCCATTCGGTGGCCAGCAGCATTTCAGCCATTCGCCTGACCCGGATCATGTCTTGGTATGCCTTTGGCGTCTTCCCGATCTGCTGGACGAACTTGCGCCTGAACTGGCTCGGTGAGAGGTTCGCCCACGAAGCCATCTCCGCCACCGTGTGCTGCTCCGCATACTGGTCCCGCAGTCTGTCAGCCACCAAGCTGATGCCCTCATGCAACGGCCGCAGCTTGCCGAACGACGGCTCGGTTGGCCGGTTGACCACGTTGTGGTCGGCGGCGAACAGCCCGTGGGCGCGGCCCACCGCCAACCTGTTCTCGATGACGCCGAGGACGCGCAGTGCCCAACCGGCAACACTCAAGTGCTCCAGTCGCAATCGCCCGGTCCTCGTGAGCCCCACAAGGTTGGTAGCTAGGCCGGTGAGTTCCGGCCAGTCCTCACCGGCCAGATCAACCACTTGGGACGGCTTGGTCCGCTCGAACCTCCTCCAGGCGGCCAGCAGGTGCGGCATGGCAGGGGGATCAGCCCAATTAAGCTGCTGCACAACGAACAGCGGACGATAGAACAGGCGAGTCACCTTCACCTGGCCCTCGGGAACGATGCCGCACGGCACGTTCGGCATCAACACCACCACATGCCCAGGCCGAACCATGCTTCTGGCTTCGTCACGCCGATGCACCACCTCGCATGTGCCCTCCCTAATAAGAATGATCTCCATCCAGTCATACGCCACGGGCGCGAGTCGGCTGCGCATGGTCAGGTCTTGCCCGCAGAATGGCACTCCGGCCTCCACGGGCCACCATCTGCCGTTGGCATTACGAGGTTCACCCGCAGCCATGTCCTGCAGTGTCGAGCTTGTTGTGGACAGTGGCAAGCAAGGAGTTTGATTCTGCTGTCTAGGCAAGCCAGTCAATTCAATGCGCTATCGGCTCTGGCTGGCTAGCCGGATGGAGTCAGCCGGAGTTGCCCGTCTTCGCCGACATGGCAGCCAGTCCCGCGCCCGCCGGACGTGAGCGTGTCAACCATGTCCAGCCCACGTTGCCGACGCAGATTGCCGCGCTGCCATCTCCGGCGCTGGCTTGCCACGCGACTCTTCCTCATTAGGCGAGGTCTCGCTTGTTGAGGATGACCGTCGAGACTGCTCCGAGCAAGGCCGCGCCGATTGCGCCAGCAAGAAGCGCGATAAGGGCTGTGGCCAAGCTGGAGTTGAGGGTGGCGACGCTGGCTGCGGGGTATAGCATCATGCCGACCAGGAAGGTCGCGACGATGGTGACCCACAGCTTGCTGCGGAAGAACACGGCGACGCTCAGGAACAGGGCGCAGAACACTCCCATCAGCAGGATCTTTGAGATCAGGCACAGCAGCAGACCGCCGACGCCCACCTCGAACGACTTGGCGGTGATGATTCCGGCGACGACCGCCCCAAGGGTGTAGGACGCGATCATTCCCGCGCCGGAGAAGACGCCGACTGCGGTCTTGGAGATCACGTAGTCGGCTTTGATGGAGTGAGTGGTGAAGATGTTCTTCACGAAGCCGGAGCTGTAGTCGTGGGCGACGAAGATTGCCATGAGCAGCCCGGCGAAGATGAACACCATGTTGATGTTGGCGTAGCCGCCGAAGTCGAGCGGGTTCGCTGCGGTCCCTCCCACTGATTCGATCAACTGCCAGGTGTTGGTGTATTCGACGCCGGGTGTCGCGGGCTGAGGCGTGCTGACGCCTGGCCCAGCTTGCGTTTCCACGCCGGTCATGGTGAGCAGCATGGCGGGGATGATCGCGGAGATGGCCAGCATGATGTACAGGACCGGGGTGTGGAACAGCCGATAGAAGTCGAGTTTCAGCATCGACTTGATTCGGGGTTTGATGGCGGCTGGGCTAGGCATGGCTGGCTTCCTTCGTTTGGCGGGACATGGTTTGCAGGTAGTACTCCTCCAAGCCGATGCTCTGGTAGGAGATTTCGGTGACGCCGATGCCGTTTTGGTGGAGGAAGGCGGACACCAGGGCGCTGTCGGTCTCGTCGTAGACGCGCAGGATGCCGTCTTTGGCTTCGACTTGGGTGTAGCTGGTGGCGAGGATGGCATGGGCTCTGGGGTTGTCGCTGGTGTTGACGGCGACGAAGCTGCGGCACTCTTCGACCATCGCGCTGGCAGGCATTTCGCGGATGAGGGTGCCGCCGCGAAGAATCCCGTAGTGGGTGGCGATCTTTGCCAGTTCGCCGAGGATGTGGGAGCTAACCAGGATGGTGACGCCTTGCTCTTGGTTGAGGCCGATGAGGGTTTCGCGCACGATCCTCATGCCGTCGGCGTCGAGGCCGTTGATCGGCTCGTCGAGAATCAGCATTCTCGGGCGGCCCAGCAGCGATTGGGCGACGCCGAGGCGTTGTTTCATGCCGAGGGAGCATTCCTTGAATTTGCGGCCCGCCGCCCCGACCATCGAGACGAGTTTGAGGACGCGCCCGACTTCCTGGCTGGGGTTGGGCAGGTCCAAGTTCAGGGCTTGCATCATCAGGTTCTGATAGACGGTGCTGTTCGGGAAGCAGCCGGGGTTTTCGATGAGCACGCCGATCTGGGAGCGGATGGCAGGATTGGTGTGCGGCTGGCCGTATAGGCGGATAGTCCCGGCGCTGGGCACGAGCAGGCCGCAGATGAGTTTTTCGGTGGTTGACTTGCCGGAGCCGTTCTCTCCGATGAATCCGTAGATGGAGCCTTCGGGGACGTGCAGGTTTAGGTGTTCTACGGCGTACATGCCGTGAAACGCTTTGGATAGTTCGTGGGTTTCGATTGCGTTCATAGGTTTCTCTCTTTCGGTGCCGCCTGGGGCGGCTTCTTGGCGGCGGATTTCTTTAGGGCCATGACCATGCCGCAGGCCGCGACGACGGTGGCGAAGCCCATACCGACGGAGGCCGAGGTGTTTGCGGCCTCGGGATCGGCGACCATGTTCATCAGCGCGTATTGGGTGACGGACATTGACACCAGCGCGTCGCACAGGCTCGTGATCCGCAGCGCGGCCCGGATGGGACTACCGGAGCCTCTGACTGAGACGGTTCCGGCGATG